>CAZHLV010000022.1:0-7787 GCA_964533415.1 uncultured Hyphomicrobiales bacterium | reverse complement strand
GCTCACCCTGGCGGATCACTATTTGCGCCACCGCGCCCAGACCGGAAAAGGGGCATGAACATGCCCGCAAACCGGCAACAAGATCCCGGTCAGGGGCCGTTCAGGCATCCCGGTCCGCCGCCGCGCGTTGTAATCGGTCATTGATCGCCTCGCCCAGCCCGGTATGAGGGATCGGCATGACCGCAATTTTGCCTGCCCCCGTGTCGTCAAGCATGTGCAGATAGGCAAACAGGTTGGCTGCCGCCTCTTGCAAATCCCCGGCAGGGCTCAGGTTCAGTCCCGGTATGTTTTGCGGTCCGCCGGGGCCAAAGCCCAGCCACATCTCGCCCTCGCGCGGTGTTCTGGCATTCAGGCGCAAGGCGGCGCGCGGCGCGTAATGGCTGCGGGTCTGGCCCGGCGCGCTCACCCCTTTGCCCGGCTCGTGATCGGCAAGTTTCCCGCCCAGGACATCCTCGATCTGCTGCCGCGATATCCCGCCCGGACGCAGCAAGACCGCCGTCTCATCGCCAAAGCCGACAATGGCCGATTCCATCCCCACCTCGCAGGCCCCGCCATCAAGAATCAGCTCCACCTTGCCTCCCAGCCCCTCGGCCACATGCTCGGCCTCCGTGGGGCTGATGCGGCCGGAAGGATTGGCGCTCGGCGCGGCAACGGGTCCGCCAAAGGCGCGCAGCAGGCTTTGCGCCGCCGCGTCCGCCGGAACCCGCAGTGCCACCGTATCCAGCCCCGCGCTCACCAGTCGCGAGAGCGCGCAGTCTGCGGTTTTACGCACCACCAGCGTCAATGCACCGGGCCAGAAGGCTTTGGCGAGCCTTTGCGCCCTGTCCGGAAAAACGCCGTAATTCCGGGCCATTTCAAAATCGGGCACATGCACGATCAGCGGGTTGAAGGCAGGCCGCGCCTTGGCGGCGAAAATCCCGGCCACCGCCGCCTCGTTGCACGCATCGGCCCCCAGCCCATAGACGGTTTCGGTGGGAAACGCCACCAGTCCGCCGCGTTTCAGGATTTCAGCTCCCTGCGCAATGGATTGGCTGTCCACCTCGGCAATGGCGTCATAGATATTCATGGCTTTGCATCCGTTATGCGGAACTTGTGCGATTGCGCCCGGGTGATCCGTGCCGTGAGCCAGTCGGGCAGATATCTGGAAATAGAGGCGATGAACCGGTTCACCTTCCCGTTGATATAGACAGGATCGCCGCGCATCACCGCGTCAAAGCCCTGCCGCGCCACCTCGTCGGCCTCCATCCACATGAATTTGGGCAATTTCCCGACGATCCTGCGCGCCCCGCTCACATCATGGAATTCACTATAGGTAAAACCGGGGCAAAGCGCGGTGACATGCACCCCGGTGCCCTCATGCTCCAGCGCATGGGCCTGTGAAAACCGGATCATGAAGGCTTTCACCGCGCCATAAAGCGTATGCCCCGCCGAGGGCGGCGCCAGTCCGGCCAGTGACGCCACGTTGATGATCCGCCCATAACCGCGCGCCGTCATGCCCGGTTCGAACAAATGCACCAGGTGTGCCGGCGCGGTGAGCAAAACCTGGATGAAATCCCGGTGCGTTCGCCACTTCACCTGACGGTAAAGCCCCGGCACCCCGTAACCGGCATTGTTCACCAGCGCGTCGATCGTGATGCCTTCTTCTTCCAGCTCGTCAAATATCCGTTGCGGCGCCTTGGGGTCGGCAAGGTCGGCCACGATGACATGGGCCTTGACGCCATGTTCCCGCTCCACCTCCAGCGCCAGCGCCTCAAGCTGCGTCAGCCGCCGCGCGGTGAGCACGAGGTCAAAGCCGTTTTGCGCAAAGACCCGCGCAAAAGCCGCCCCGATGCCCGCCGAAGCGCCGGTAACCAGGGCCGTGTGTCCTTGATGATTTTTCATGTCTATCCGCCAAAAGTTTAAGGGGTATCCCGAAGAGAACAAAGACACTCTATACGCGATTTGCTATATAGCCATAAAAAGCGTTTCGCCAAGGGAGAGATAAAATGAGTTATCAGGCGCCGGTCAATGATATTTTATTCACGCTGAACCATATGCTGGGGCTTTCCAGCCTTGGTGAAGCCCACCTTGCGCCTGATCTTGATGCGGAAACGCTGGCCGCCATTTTGGAAGAAGCCGGAAAGTTTGCCGCCGATGTCATCGCTCCGCTCAACCGCAAGGGCGATGAAACCGGCTCGAAACTGGTTGATGGCAAGGTCGTGCTGCCCGAAGGCTGGACCGGGGCGTACAAGCAATGGTGCGAGGCAGGCTGGGCGGCGCTCACCGGCGATCCTGATTATGGCGGGCAGGGGCTTCCCATCATGCTCAATTCAGCCGTGCACGAAATGTGGAATTCCGCCAATGTCTCGTTTTCCCTTGCCCCCATGCTCACCCAGTCCGGGGTCGAGGCCATGGAGCATCACGCCAGCGAGGAACTGAAAAATATCTATCTGGAAAAAATGATCTCCGGGGAGTGGACCGGCACCATGAACCTTACCGAGCCCCATGCCGGCTCCGACCTTGGCGCCCTGCGCTGCCGCGCCATCCCGCAGGACGATGGCGCCTATCGCCTGAAAGGCACCAAGATTTTCATCACCTATGGCGATCATGAAATGACCGATAACATCATTCACATGGTGATTGCCCGCATCGACGGCGCCCCGGCGGGGGTAAAGGGCATATCGCTGTTTCTTGTGCCCAAGTATCTTGTCAATGAAGATGGCTCGCTGGGGCCGCGCAATGATGTCAAGGCCATCTCGCTGGAGCACAAGCTGGGCATTCACGCCTCGCCAACCTGCGTCATGGCCTTTGGCGAGAATGAAGGCGCGCTGGGCTACCTGGTGGGCGAGGAAAACAAGGGGCTGGCCCATATGTTCACCATGATGAACAACGCCCGCCTTGCCGTGGGCGTGCAGGGCGTTGCGGTGGCGGAAATGGCTACCCAGCACGCCATCGCCTATGCCAATGAGCGTAAGCAGGGCCGCGCCGGGGGAACGCCGAAAGGTGAGATGACCCCGATCATCAACCACCCCGATATCCGCCGCACATTGATGACCATGCGCGCCCTCACGCAAGGCTCGCGCGCCATTTGCCTTGCCACCGCCATGGCGCTCGACATCGCCAAGTCCGGCCCGGAGGAGATGCGCAAGGAAAAAGCCGATCGCGCCGCGCTGCTCACCCCCATCGCCAAGGCCTTCGCCACCGATACGGCGGTCGAAGTCGCCTCGCTGGGGCTGCAAATCCACGGCGGCATGGGCTTTATCGAGGAAACCGGCGCGGCGCAATATTACCGCGATGCCCGCATCCTGCCCATCTATGAAGGCACCAACGGCATTCAGGCCATGGACCTGGTGGGGCGCAAGCTGCCCATGGAGGGCGGCGCGGTGGTCAATTCGCTGATTGCGGAAATGCGCGAGCTGGCCGAGCAGGTCATGGCCTCCAACGATCCCGCCCTTGGCCGCACCGGTTACCGGCTCTCCGCGGCGGTGAACGAACTGGAGGCCGCCACCCACTGGCTTCTGGAAACCCTTTCCGAGGACGCCAGGAGCGCCATGGCCGGCGCAACGCCCTACCTGCGGCTTTTCGGGCTGGCGCTCACTGGCAATTATCTGGCCCGGGGTGCGCTTTTTTCCCTGCAAGGCGAGGCCATGTCCAGTGATGAAAGGAAAACCCGCATCATCACGGCCCGCTACATGGCCGAAAACCTGCTTCCTGAAACCGCGGCCCTGCAACGCAGCATAACCCAGGGCGCCGGGGCCGCGCTGGCGCTTTCCCCTGACCAGTTGGGGCGGATTTGAATTATCAGTCTTGCCGGATCCGTATTTTTCAGGAAATGTTCATGTTGTCTTTTCTAGGCTCGATCACAGTTGAGGCTGCAATTTTAAGAATAATGGAGATCAATATGAAACGGTTATTTTTTTCTGCCCTGATGGCTTTGTTCATGCTTCCGGCAACGGCCAAGGCCAAGTCCGCAAGTGAGTATCTGGGGGCTCTGGATGCGGCCAAGCAAGCCTATATCCAGCAATGGCTGCAAACCCCGTTGATAATCCGCAAGGCAACCTTTGTTGCCCGTCCAAGCGGCGGTTTTGGCGTGTATTCACCCAAGGCCGATAACACGTTCAAGGCTGGCGAGGCGATGCGGGTTTACGCCGAACCGGTCGGTTTTGGCTGGGGCAAAAGCGGGAATCTGTATTCCATCGATTTCAGCGTTGATTTCACCATCAGCACGCCCGATGGAAAGGTTCTTGGCGGGCGCAAGGCGTTTCAGAAACTGGGCATGAAGAGCCTGGTGCAAAACACCGAGTTCTTTGTCAGCCTGACCTACACCTTCAGTGGCATTCCGGTTGGGAAATATGTCATTACAACCGTTTTGAATGACAAGAATTCAGGCAAGTCCGCCAGCTTTAACCTGCCCATCACCATCGTGAAGTAGGCTGGCCTACAGGCAATGTTTACGCCATGCTGCCCCGTTCTTGCGGGGCGGGTCATGGCGCACGGGCAGGCAATTGGGCAGCACCCATTGCTGCTCGCGCGGCAAAAGCAGGTTGATCGGCTGGTAAATCCCGCCATGAGCCACGATCAGCACCGGCCCGTCATGCGCCAGCGCCGCGTTGATCGCCCTTTGCGCCCGCGCCATAAAGGCCGGATACGGCTCCACCTCTTTGGGAACCCCTTGCGTCTTGCCCTTGAGCCAGTCGGCCAGCCAGCCGGGGGAAACCGCACCCTCATAGGGGCCAAAGTCACATTCATGCAACTCGTCGATTTCCACGATCGGGCAGTTCAGGGCCGCATTGAGAATATCCGCCGTTTTGCGCGCCCGTACCAGCGGGCTGGAACAGATCGTGGTAATCGGCTGCCCGGCCAGTTTTCCCCGCGCCGCCTGCGCCTGCGCAATGCCGGTTTCATTGAGCGGAATATTCGCATTGCCCTGCAATTTTCCGGCAAGGTTCCAGTCTGTCTGTCCGTGCCGGATATAATAAAAGGATTTGCGGGTAATCATCGGGCCGGATATTCATTTTGCAGGATTTGAAGCAGCAAAAGGGTTTTCATATCCACGATTTGCCCCGTTTCAGCCAGCCGCAGCGCCTCGGCCCGCGGCATTTCCACCACCTCGATATCCTCCCCCTCATGCGCAAGTCCGCCGCCCGCGCCCGGTTCTGCTGCGCCAATTTCGGCGATGAAAAGATAAACCCGTTCCGTCAGCGCTCCGGGCGAGGAAAAGCACGCGCCATGAGAGACCATCTTCTGCGCCCTGTACCCGGCCTCTTCCATGATCTCGCGCCGCGCGCAATCTTCGGGCGTCTCGCCAGCATCAATGATCCCGGCGCAGCACTCCCACAGCCGCCCGCGATGCCCCGCCACATGGGCGGGAAAACGGAACTGGCGGATCAGCACGAGCCTGTCCTGAACCGGGTTATAGGGCACTGCCGCCGCCGCCTCGCCATTATCGCGATATTCCCAGTTTACCTGCTGAACGGCCCCGTCGCGCCGCCTTTGCTCAAACCGGGCCCGGTAACAGCGCGCCCAGCCTTCAAATACCAGCTCGGTCTTCAGGATACGGATCTCCGGCTTGTTCTCATCCTTGCCGTTCATGCCCGCAAATCCGCCTTGTGAACATGCGCTTCGGTGGCCGCCAGCGCCGCCTCGATGCCGTCAAACAGGGCGTTCACTTCATCTTGCGTGATAATCAGCGGCGGGCAGATGGCCAATGTATCGCCAATGGCCCGCACGATCACCCCGTTGGCCTCGCCGGCTTTCGCGCAATACGCCCCAACAAGCTGTTGCGGCGCAAAGGCGCGTTTGGCGGCCTTGTCCGCCACGAGCTCCACCCCGCCAACCAGCCCCGCGCCGCGCGCCTCGCCCACCAGCGGGTGATCCTCCAGCGCTTTCAGGCGTTTTTGAAACAGCGGCGCAAGGGCGCGCACATGGCCCGGAATGTCCATCCGCTCGTAAATCTCGATTGCCTTGAGCGCCGTTGCTGCCGCCACCGGATGGCCGGTATAGGTATAGCCATGGCCAAAGCCCCCCAGCTTGCGCGACTGCTCCAGCATTGCCTGGTACATGTCCTCGGGCACGGTCAGCCCGCCCATCGGCACATAGCCAGAGGTCAGCGCCTTGGCGAACGAGATGCTGTCCGGCTCAAATTCGTAAGCCTCGCAGCCGAACCATGCCCCCAGGCGGCCAAAGCCGCAAATCACTTCATCAGAAATGAGATAAACATCATATTTGCGGCAGACTTTCTGGATTTTTTCAAAATACCCCGCTGGCGGCGCCAGGACTCCGCCGGCCCCCATGACCGGCTCGGCGATGAACGCGGCCACCGTCTCCGGGCCTTCATCGACGATCATCTTTTCAAGATTGGCCGCCAGACGCGAGGAAAATTCGTCTTCCGTTTCGCCCTCTTGCGCAAAACGGTAATGATGCGGGCAATCGGTGTGCAAGATGCGCGCGATGGGCAAGTCGAAATCATTTTGCACGATCGGCAGGCCGGTCAGGCTGGCGCTGGCCACCGTCACCCCGTGATAGGCCTTTTGCCGCGAGATGATTTTCTTTTTCTCCGGCTTTCCCCGGGCATTGTTGTAGTACCACAGCAGCTTGATCTGGGTGTCATTGGCTTCCGAGCCCGAATTGGTGAAAAACACCTTCGAGGCCGGGGCCGGGGAGAGCTCCTTGATCTTCTCCGCCAGTTCAATCGCCATGTCGTGGCTCTTGCCGCCGAACAGATGCGTGAAGGCCAGCTTGCCCATCTGCGCCGAGGCCGCCTCGACAAGCTCTGCATTGCCATAGCCCAGCGCCGTGCACCACAGCCCCGCCATGCCCTCGATATAGCGCTTGCCCTCGCTGTCCCAGACATAAACCCCTTCGCCGCGCTCCAGGACCATCGGCCCGGTATCGCGAAAACTGGCAAGATTGGTATAGGGATGAATCAGGGTCTCCACGTCGCGCCTTGCGGCATTGCTCAGTTTGCTCATTCGGGCCTCTTCAATATCGGGTGCAAAATTGGGTGCAAACGCCAGTCAGGTGAAATCGGGCGGCGCTGTAAAGCCGCCATTGAGCTCTTCGATCATCCCGGCCACGGCAATGGGTGTCAAATCCTCCTGGTAGGGGCCGATGATCTGCACCCCCACCGGCAGCCCGCCGGCGAGCCCCAATGGCGCGGCGGTGGCGGGCAGATGCGCCCCGGTGGCCAATGAGGCCCAGTGCATCAGGTCGCCATAAGGGCGCGGCTGGCCATTCACGCTGATCTCCCGCGCCCAGAAATCCGGGTTGTGCTCATGGGCAAAGGCGCTCACATTGGCGGGCGGGCACAAGAGCACGTCATGATTTTCAAAAAACCGCGCCCAGATCGCCTTGATCTTCTCGCGTTGCTCCTTCAGGTCTGAAGATTGCGCATGGGTGAGCGCTGCCCCGCGCGCCTGCATGGCGGCGTGGGTTTTGTCATCTTCGTCGAGTTTCCCGGCGCGCCGGGCCAGGCTGGCGCGGATCTTGGCCGGGAAATCCGCGGTCATCTGCGCATGCATGAGCAGGGCGTAATTCTCAAATACTTCGGCAAAATCAAGCGCTGGCCGGGCTTCAAAATCAACCCTTGCGCCCGCCTCGCGCAAGAGCCCGGCACAGCGCATCACGGCCGCCGAAATATGTGCATCCACAGGAGAAAATTCATCATCCGCCCAAACGGCAACCCGCAAGCCTTTCGGCGCTTTTGCCCGCGCGGGCGGCAGGCGCAGCGAAAACGCCCGTTCGCCGGGCATTGGCGCGGCCAGAACCTTCAGGATCAGCTCCAGGTCTTTTGCCGTGCGCGCCAGCGG
>CAZHLV010000021.1:0-19845 GCA_964533415.1 uncultured Hyphomicrobiales bacterium | reverse complement strand
CGGATTGTTTTTTTCCGCCAGCAGCTTGGCGGTCACGATCCCGGTGGAATCACGCACCCATTTGATCTTGATATCCGGGTTGTCCTCGTTGAAGCGCTTGGCGTATTTCTTCAGGTCTTCCGCCTCGACCGCGGTATAAACCGTGAGTGTCTCGGCGCTGGCCATGGTGGTAAACGCCCATGCCCCAAGCGCGGCCCCCATGATTGTCAAAGCTGCTTTTTTCATGCCTTACTCCCTTGTCTTATTAACTTTTTGAGGTAATTTTCACATTTCACCTTACGGTTCTGTCCGATGATGAGTCAATCCTGCTGAAGGATAATTGCCGATTTGCAAGAAATCCGTGGATAGCGGCGCAGCAATTTCCTATGACAGGTGTGATGACCGGTACCAGGTTAACCCGGCAATGCCGCCGCCTTCGGGAGACAAGGACCGCACAGCATGACCTCGCAAATCGTACTGATCGTCCTGTTTTCCGCCGTGCTGCATCCGTTATGGAACATGCTCATCAAGCGCGAGAGCGACCAGCGCGCCACCTATGTCGCCTTCACCACCGCCTTTGCCCTTTATGCGCTTGTCCACGGTCTTGTCACCGGGGCGGATTTCATGGCGGCGCGAAGGCTCTGGCCCCTGATCCTGCTTTCCGTTGCCGGCCAGCTTCTTTACGGCACCATGTTGATCTCCACCCTCAAGCGCGGTGACCTGTCCTCTTACTACCCGGTCATTCGCGCCGCGCCGCTATTCATCGTGATGGTGAATGTGCTTGTTTTTTCGGTTCAGTATCAGGTGATCGTCCTGGCGGGCATAGCGGCGGTCTTGCTGGGAAGTTTCTTGTTGCAATACCGCCGGGGAACCCGGTTTTTCAGTGACCCGCTCACCCTGGTCTTTGCCGTGCTGGCGATGATCGGTTCAGGGGTTTACTCCCTTGCCGATTCAAGAATGATGCAACATATCGAACCTTCGGTAATGATGTTTCTTGTCGAGATTCTCACCGTGCCGGTCTATATCGGCTTTTACCTTTACAACAACCGCCGGGCGGTAACCTCGAACGGGGTGGCGGTGAGCCTGAAACGATTGTGGAACCCGGTTTGCCTGGTTTATGCCGCGCTTGCCTATGTTTCCTATTACCTCGTCTTGCAAGCCTATGCGCTGGGCGGCGAGGTGGCCATGGTGACCTCCCTGCGCCAGGCGTCCATCCCGATCTCGGTTCTGCTGGGCGGGCTGTATTTGCGCGAAGGCGCGATTGCCCGGCGCTTTATCGCCTCGCTCATCCTGGCGCTTGGAATTATCATCATCATGACCGCCTGAAAAAATTGCCTCCGGATCGATTTTCCAGCTTGACTTATCGGCCCTTTGCGCTGTCATGGAAACTTGAAAAAAGAAGCGCATTAAAGGAGAGCTGGGCATGGAGACAAAACTTCCCGAACAGGCGCGGTGCGTCATCATAGGCGGCGGCGTGATGGGCTGCTCGCTGGCCTATCACCTGGCCAAAATCGGCTGGGAGGATGTCGTAGTCCTGGAGCGCAAGCAGCTCACCTGCGGCACCACCTGGCATGCCGCCGGGCTGCTGGGACAGATGCGCAATTCCTCGCAGATGACCCGGCTGGCGCAATATTCCAACAGGCTCTATGCCGGGCTGGAAGCCGAAACCGGCCTGAGCACCGGCGCCAAGTTCAATGGCAGCATCAATATTGCATTGAATGCAGAGCGCTTTGAAGAGCAAAGACGCGCTGCCGCCATTGCCCGGCATTACGATCTGGACGTTCATGTCATCACCCCGGACGAGATTCAAAAACTCTACCCGCCGCTCAATATCGACGGCGTGGTCGGCGGTCTGCATATCCCCACCGATGGCCAGTGCAACCCGGCCGATGTCACCCAGGCGCTGGCCAGGGGTGCGCGCATGCGCGGCGCGAAAATCATCGAACAGGTGAAAGTTACCGGCATTCTCACCGGCCGCGGCCGCGTGACCGGGGTGGAAACCGCCCAAGGCACGATCAAGGCCGATTACGTGGTCAATTGCGCCGGGATGTGGGGGCGCGAGGTGGGCCGCATGGCGGGGGTGAATATTCCCTTGCAGGCCTGCGAGCATTTTTACCTGGTGACCGAATCCATGCCCGAAATGACCCCCGGCCTGCCGGTCATGCGCTGCCATGACGAATATGCCTATTACAAGGAAGATGCCGGCAAGCTGCTCCTGGGCTGTTTCGAGCCGGTAGCCAAGCCCTGGGCCGTGGACGGCATCCCCAGGGGGAGCGCCTTTGAGACCCTGCCGGAAGATTTCGATCATTTCGAGCCCATTCTGGAGCTTGCCATCAACCGGCTCCCGGCGCTGGAGACGGCGGGAATCCACACCCTGTTCAACGGCCCGGAGAGCTTCACCCCCGATGACCGGTTTCATCTGGGCGAAGCGCCGGAGCTGAAAAACTTCTATGTGGCCTGCGGTTACAACTCCATCGGCATCCAGTCGGCGGGCGGGGCGGGTTTCATGCTGGCCGAATGGATGGACAAGGGCCATGCCCCGGTGGACCTGTCCGAGGTCGATATCCGCCGCATGATGCCCTTTGAAGGGGGAACCGATTATCTCGCCGGGCGCGTTACCGAAACCCTGGGGCTTTTATACGCCATGCACTGGCCCTATTACCAGTACAGGACCAGCCGTAACCTGCGCCGCTCGCCCCTGCATGATCGCCTGAAAGATGCCGGCGCGTGTTTTGGCCAGGCGGCGGGGGGCTGGGAGCGCGCCAACTGGTTCGCGCCAAAGGGCATTGAGGCGGAATACGAATATTCCTACGGGCGGCAGAACTGGTTTGAATATGCCGCCGCCGAGCACCGGGCGGTGCGCGAGAATGTCGGCCTGTTCGACCAGACTTCGTTTGCCAAGTTCCGCGTGGAAGGCCCCGATGCGCAGGACTTCCTGCAACTGGTCTGCGCCAATGACGTGGCGGTCGAGCCGGGCCGCATCGTCTATACCCAGTGGCTCAATGAACGCGGTGGCATCGAGGCGGATCTGACCGTCACCAGATTATCCGAGACCGCCTATCTGGTGATTACCGCCGGGGCCAGCCAGGTGCGCGATCTCAACTGGCTGCAACGTCATTTGCCGCAAGATGCCCGGGTTGTCATCACCGACATGACCAGCGCCGAGGCGGTGATCTCCGTCATGGGGCCAAATGCCCGCAAGCTGCTCGCTTCGGTCACGCGGTCCGATCTGTCCAATGCCGCCTTTCCCTTTGCAAGCTGGCAAAATATCCTGGTCGGCATGGCCCCGGTGCGCGCCCACCGGATCACCTATGTGGGCGAGTTGGGCTGGGAGCTTTACGCGCCATCTGAATTTGCCCTGCATGTCTATGATGCGCTGGTCGAGGCCGGGGCGGCGCATGATCTGAAACATTGCGGCCTGCATGTGCTGGACAGCTTGCGCCTTGAAAAGGCCTATCGCCATTGGGGCCACGACATCACCGATGAGGATTTGCCCCTTGAAGCCGGGTTGATGTTTGCCGTCAAGACCGGCAAGGAGGCCGGGCGCTTTGGCCCCTTTATTGGCCGCGATGCGGTGCTGGAGGCAAAGGACAAACCGCTCACCCGGCGGCTGACCCAGTTCATTCTCGAAGATCCCGAACCGCTGCTTCACCACAACGAGCCGATCTGGCACGAGGGCAAGAGCATCGGTTATCTCTGCTCGGGCAATTACGGCCACCATCTGGGCGCGGCCATTGGCCTTGGTTACGTGAACATCCCGCAAGACGAGGGGCTTGATTTCATCCGGCAGGGCAGGTTTGAAATCGAGATTGCCGGCGCCCGCATCCCCGCCCGCGCCAGCTTGCGCCCGCTATATGACCCGAAATCCGAGCGCGTACGGCTTTAACCGCATCCCGGAGATCATGGAAAAAGGAAAGTTGAATCATGGCCAAATTTGATTTTTCAAAAGGGATAAATCGCTATAACGCCTTTATGCGCGGCGAGGGGGGCGAGGTGGCGTTCATCGCCCAGTTCCATGAATTCGCCATGCGCGAGAGCGGGATTCGGGGGGATGAATTTTACACGGACGCCAAAAAATTCGTCCGCGGCATTTGCGAAGTCACGGAAAGATTCGGTTTTGATGCGCCGTCCTTTATCTGGGATGTTTATAATATCGAGGCCGAGGCGCTGGGCTGCGGTTTCGTGACCTTCAAGGACATGGCCCCGGCCATAGAAAACGCCAACCCGCTGGTGAGCTGCGAAGCCGACCTGGCGCGGCTCAAGGCGCCCGATCCACAAAGGGCGGGACGTTATCCCATGGTTTTTGAAATCCTTGAGGAATCAAGAAGACGTGCCGGGATGACCCCGCTGCCATGTTTTTGCGCTCCTTTTACGCTGGCCTCCCATGTGATGGGTTTTGAAAACCTCATCGTGCAGATTCAGCAAAACCCTGCCTTTATCCACAAGCTGCTGGATTTCCTCACCGATGAAGTCATCGCCCCTTACATGAACGCGCTCATCAAGGCTTTTCCCGAAACGCAGGTCGTGGAAGGTTCTGACGCGGTGGCTTCCTTGCCGTTCATCACGCAGGACATGCTGGAGGAATTTGCCCTCAAGCCGCTTGAGCGCCTCGCCGGGCAGCTTGAGCGGCCCATGTATTGCGACAACTGGTGGGGCGATTCATATACGGAAGACATGCATGGCTTCTGGGAGAAGAAACTGCGCGTCACGCCAGATTATCTCAAGGTTCAGGACCCGGATTTGTTTAAAATCGGCGTTCAGCCGGTGATTGATTATGCCAGGTCAAAAGATCTGCCCATCGTTCTGGGGGTTGACAACAATGTCCTCCAGAACGGCCCGGAACCGGAAATCCGCAGGCGTATCCATGAATACATGGAAGCCATCGAAGAGGTCGGCAAGGGCGCGCTTTACCTGTGCTCGCTTTCCGCCGTCACCCCGGCGGAGAATGTCCGCATCGCCATCGAGGCCTGCATGGATTTCCGTCAAGGCCAGCGCCCCTGGGCCGGGCAAAGGCGCGCCGGTCAGGCAAGCCCGAATGGGCAAGGGGAGGCTGAAGATGCACCCGCCGCACGGATCATGAACACGCCGGCAGGCGAAAAGCCCGAATGGCAGGAGGATCTTCTGGACCAGATTTTCGATGCGGTGATTGACCGCGATGACGTGGAAACCGTTCAGGGGGTCAAAGAGGCTCTGGACAGGAAACTCGATGTTCAGGACATTCTCGATGAAGGCCTGATCGCCGCCATGGACGAGATTGGCGAGGAGTTTTCCGACGGGGTTATATTCGTGCCTGAAATGCTCATGTCGGCGCGGGCCATGAAGGCGGGGCTTGAGATTGTCCGCCCGGTTCTCACCCAAAGCGGCGAGACGGCAAAAGGCAAGGTGATGCTGGCCACGGTCCAGGGCGATGTGCATGATATCGGCAAGAACCTGGTTGCCATGATGCTGGAAGGTGCTGGCTTCGAGGTGATTGATCTGGGGGTCAACAAGACCCCCGATGAAATCCTTGAACTGGCCAACGAACATGACCCGGATGTAGTCGGGCTTTCCGCCCTGCTCACCACGTCCATGCCGGCCTTGCAAAAAACCGTCGATTTGTTCAAGTCGAGCGGCTCGAAATATCCGGTTGTGGTGGGCGGCGCACCGGTGACGGATGAGTTTGCCGCCAGGATCAGGGCGGACGGCTTTGGCGAGAACGCACCCCACGCGGTCGAGGTGGTCAACCGCATCGTTGCCGGCGGGGCAGAAGCAAGAGCATGACGGACCGGTACAATGTTCAGCCTGAAGCCTCGCATTTCATCGGCGGCGCTTATGTCGAGGATGAAAATGGCGCGCCAATGGAGAGCTGGTTTCCTGCCACTGGCGAGGTCATTGCAAGGGTCCGTGCCGCCACCCCGGAAATCAGTGATGCGGCAGTGGCCAGCGCCCGGCGGGCGCAAGAGGCATGGGCCGCAACACCGGGCGCGGAACGCGGGCGCGTGCTGCTGCGCGCCGCGCAAATCCTGCGTGAGCGCAATGATGAGATCGCCCGCATCGAAACCCTCGATACCGGTAAGGCTTTAGGTGAAACCCTCGTGGTTGACGCCGTCTCGGCGGCGGATAACCTGGAATATTTCGGCCATCTTGCCGCCACGCTCACGGGCGAGATGATCCCGCTGGAAAGCGGCTTTGCCTATACGAGCTTTGAGCCGCGGGGCGTCTGCGCCGGGATTGGCGCGTGGAATTACCCGGTTCAGGTGGCGGCATGGAAACTGGCCCCGGCGCTGGCCTGCGGCAACGGGTTTGTATTCAAGCCTTCCGGGTTGACCCCGCTCAGCGCGCTGGTTCTGGCGGAAATCCTTGTCGAGGCGGGGCTGCCGGAGGGGCTTTTCAATGTCATTCAGGGCGCGGGCGAGGTGGGCGCGGCGCTCACCGTGCATCCGGATATCGCCAAGATCTCATTGACCGGCTCGGCGCCCACCGGAACAAAAATCATGGCCGGGGCGGCGCAGGGCCTCAAGCCGGTTACACTGGAGCTTGGCGGCAAGTCTCCGCTGATTGTTTTTGATGACGCCGATCTTGAAAACGCCGTCTCGGGGGCCTTGCTGGGCAATTTTTATTCCACCGGCCAGGTTTGCTCGAACGGCACCCGGGTTTTCGTCCAGTCGGGTATTCGCGCAGCATTCATCAAGCGCCTCGTGGAGCGCACCCGGGCAATCCGGCTGGGCAATCCGCTTGACCCGGAGACGCAAATGGGGCCGATGATCTCAACCCATCAACGCGATATTGCCCTTGCCTATATCGAAACGGGTCTGCAAGAGGGGGCAAAGCTGATTTGCGGCGGCAACCCGCTCACCCTTCAGGGGCTTGAAGGCGGTGCGTTTATCGAACCGGCGATTTTCGACCGGGTCCGCGATGACATGCGCATCGCCCGCGAGGAAATTTTTGGGCCCGTTCTCTCCCTGCTCACCTTCGAGGATGAAGACGAGGTGATCGCCCGCGCCAACGCCACCGGATTTGGCCTTGCCGCCGGGGTTTTCACCACCGATATTGCCCGCGCCCACCGGGTGATCGGCCAGATCGAAGCGGGAACCTGCTGGATCAACACCTACAATATCACCCCCGTGGGGGTGCCGTTTGGCGGCGTCAAGCGCTCGGGGCTGGGGCGCGAGAATGCCCGCGCCGCCATTGAAAGCTACTCGCAGATCAAGTCAGTTTGCGTGGAGACCGGCGATGTGGAGGCGCCCTACTGAACGTTCAGTAGGCGCAACCACAGATGAAAATCTGAAAAAATCAGATATCGGCAAGAGTCTTGCGCAAAACACCGATCATTTCATCAACATGTTTGCGCTCCGAGACCAGCGGCGGGGCGATGATGCCGCAATCGCCGGTGAACTTGATATGCAGCCCGTTCCAGAACAGTTTTTTCTGCAATGCGCCGCCGCGCGCGCCCGGCGCGCCGCCCGGAGCCAGGTCAATCCCGGCAATCAGCCCGTAACCGCGAATATCGGTAATCACGTCAAATTCGCGCAAGGCATAGACCGCATCAAGAAAATACTCCGAAAGATCCGCCGCACGCTGGAACAGCCCTTCTTTTTCGTAGATATCCAGCGCCGCCAGACCTGCCGCGCAGGCCGCCGGATGGCCTGAATAGGTATAGCCGTGGAAAAACTCGATTGCGCCTTCAGGAGCCGCGTTGATGATGGTGTCATAAACATCATCGCTCACCGCCACCGCGCCCATGGGCTGGGCGCCATTGGTGAGAGCCTTGGCCATGGTCATGATATCCGGGGTAACGCCAAAGGCCTGCGCCGCAAAAGGCGTGCCCAGACGGCCAAAGCCGCAAATCACCTCATCGAACACCAGCAGGATGCCGTGCTCGTCGCAAATCTCCCGCAACCGCTCCAGATAGCCCCTTGGCGGTACGAGGATGCCGGTTGATCCGGCAATTGGCTCAACAAAACACGCCGCAATGGTCGAGCCGCCATAGGTTTCGGCAAAGCGTTGCAGGTCCTCTGCCAGCTCGGCCCCGTGTTCGGGCTGGCCGCGCGAGAAACGGTTCTCTTCCATCCAGGTGTGGCGCATGCACACCACGCCGGGCATCACCCCGGTGAAAGTCTCGCGGTTTTTCACCATGCCGCTCAGCGAGACCCCGCCGATATTTACCCCGTGATAGGCCCGCTCGCGCGACACAAACCGGGTGCGCTGCCCCTCGCCGCGCGCCCGGTGATAGGCCATGGCGATCTTCAGGGCGGTGTCCACCGATTCAGAACCGGAATTGACAAAAAACACGTGATTGATGCTTTCCGGCGTCAACGCCGCCACCCGGCGCGCCATCTCGAACGAGCCGGGATGGGCAAGACCAAAGGGGGCGGTATAATCATTGGTGCTGAGCTGGGCGTGGACCGCATCGGCAATTTCCTTGCGGCCATGCCCGGCGGCCACGCAAAACAGTCCCGAAGCGCCGTCAATCACCGTCCCGCCCTTGTGATCGGTGAGATAAACCCCTTCGCTTTTCACCACGAGGCGCGGGTCATCCTTGAACGCCCGGTTGGGGGTAAACGGCATCCAGTGATGTTCAAGCGAATTGGCTGAATATTGCACGGTCCTGATCTCCTGTTCCCTGTGCCGCGCCCGGATTTGAAAAGACCGGGCATGACATGAAAATAGCTCGACGGTTCAATCTTGACTGTAGGCAGCAACTGACCCAACGTGTAGGTCCAGTTGATTGGAATATTTGGGTCAGTTTTTACAAGGTCGCAAGATGCAGGATTTCCTGTTCCAGATAAAGCGCTCGGGAACAACGAGCTTGCAATCCCAGATCCGCGAGGTTCTGGTCTCGGCTATCCTTGCCGGTCACCTGCCGGCAGGCGAACGCATCCCCTCAACCCGCGAAATGTCAAAAACCCTGGGCGTTTCACGCAACACGGTTTTGCTGACTTATCTGGGGCTGGTGGAAGACGGCTATCTTCTGGTGCGCAACCGCAGCGGTTATTATGTAAACGGTGAAATGCTGAACGGGTTTGCGCAAAAACCCCCGCATCCCCCACGGGCAAAGCCCCCGCAGGGTGAGAATACACGAAAATGGCAAAAACGCTTCCGGGTTCATCCCGGCCAGCAAGAGAATATCAAGAAACCGGCAAACTGGCTTGATTACCCCTACCCGTTTATCTACGGCCAGGTTGACCACAAGAATTTTCCCATGGCCGAATGGCGCGAATGCCAGCGTCAGGCGCTGGGCAAGAAGTGGCTGAATGTCTGGACCGAGGATATCCGCGACCGCGACGACGTGGTTCTGGTGGAGCAGATCCGCAAGAGGCTGCTGCCGCGCCGCGGGATCATGGCGGCGCCGGATGAAATCCTGGTGACGCTGGGCGCGCAAAATGCGCTTTATCTGCTGGCTTCCCTGTTGGTCTCGCCGCAATCGGTCATTGGTTTTGAAAATCCCGGCTACCCGGATGCCCGCAATATCTTTGCCCTCAAGACACCGCGTATCCGCTCTCTTTCCGTTGACGAACAGGGGCTGGTTGTGGATGCCGCCCTGGATGCATGTGACATGGTATTTGTCACTCCCAGCCACCAGTTCCCCACCACCGTTACCCTGTCGCGCGAGCGCCGGCAAGCCCTGATAAGCAAGGCGCGGGAGAAGGATATCATCATCATCGAGGATGATTATGAATTTGAAACCAACTATCTCAGCGAGCCGACCCCGGCCCTCAAATCACTCGATACGGACGGCAATGTCCTTTATGTCGGCTCGCTCTCCAAATCCCTCTTCCCGGGGCTTCGTATCGGTTTCCTGGTGGCCCCGCGAACGGTGATTGCCGAGGCCCGGGCGCTGCGCCGTCTCATGATGCGCCATCCGCCCTGCAACAACCAGCGCACCACGGCGCTGTTCTTGTCTCTGGGGCATCACGACGCCCTGCTGCACCGTTTGAACCGCAGCTACCGCGAGCGCTGGCGGGTCATGGGCGAGGCGCTGAAAACCCATCTTCCCGATTCGGCCCGTGTTCCCTCCTTCGGGGGATCAAGCTACTGGGTGCGCGGACCTGAAGGGCTCAATGCCAATACCCTCGCCAAAGCAGCCCTGCAAGAGGGCATTATCATCGAACCGGGGCGGATTTTCTTCCATGATAAAAAGCCGCCGGAAAACTATTTCCGGCTCGGCTTTTCATCAATTGAATGTGAGCGCATTGCGCCGGGGATCAGGAAACTCGCATGCCTGATTGGTAATCAACCTTAAGGGGCAAGATTGCTGTTATTCTGGCCCACCGAATTTTTGAATCTGGTTCTAGCCGGATCATCGCGCTTGTGCTCAATAACGGTAAAGATCAGTGTTCTTATAAAAACCGGATGCTCCCGGCCATCAATTGTGTAATGGAGGCAAATGATGCTTATTGGCGTACCCAAAGAAATCAAGGTTCATGAATACCGGGTCGGCATGACCCCGCCCAATGTCCGCGAGCTGATTGCCCATGGTCATTCGGTAATTATCGAGACCAATGCCGGGGCCGGGATCGGCATGTCGGACGCCGATTACGAGGCCGTGGGCGCTTCCATTGCTCCCGATGCCGAAGCGGTGTTTGAAAAAGCCGACATGATTGTCAAGGTCAAGGAGCCGCAAGCAGGCGAGCGCGCCCTTTTGCGGCCCGGCCAGGTCCTGTTCACCTATCTGCACCTGGCGCCCGATCCGGACCAGGCCCGCGACCTGGTGGAGAGCGGCGCGATCTGCATCGCCTATGAAACCGTGACCTCGCCTTCGGGCGGTTTGCCGCTGCTTGCGCCCATGTCGGAAGTGGCCGGGCGCATGTCGGTTCAGGCGGGGGCCTATTTCCTTGAAAAGGCCCATGGGGGGCTTGGTGTTTTGCTGGGCGGCGTGCCCGGCGTTGATCCGGCCAAGGTGGTGGTTCTGGGCGGCGGCGTAGTGGGCACCCACGCCACCCATATTGCCCTTGGCATGGGGGCCGATGTCTGGGTGCTGGATCGCAATGTCGATGTCTTGCGCGCCCGCTGGCGCCAGTTTGGCCGCTCGCTCAACACGGTGTTTTCCACCCGCGATTCGGTGGAGCGCCATGTGCTGGCCGCCGACCTGGTCATCGGCGGGGTGCTGATCCCCGGCGCGGCGGCGCCCAAGCTGGTCAGCGCCGATCTTATCAAGCGCATGAAACCCGGCGCGGTGGTGGTCGACGTGGCGATCGATCAGGGCGGCTGCTTTGAAACCTCTCACGCCACAACCCATGATGACCCGGTCTATACGGTGGATGATGTCATCCATTACTGCGTCGCCAACATGCCCGGCGGCGTGCCGCGCACCTCGGCCTTTGCGCTCAATAACGCCACCTTGCCCTTCATCCTCGCCCTTGCCGACAAGGGCTGGCAAAAGGCCTTGAACGATGATCCACATCTGCTTGCGGGGCTCAATGTCTGCAAGGGAAAAATCACGTATGAGGCCGTCGCCAGGGATCTTGGCTATGAATATGTTGAAGCCTCCACAATGCTCAGCTCTTAAAAGGGAAAATAAATATGCTTAGACAGGTCGAAAACTTTATTGACGGCAAGCGGGTAAAAGGAACGAGTGGCAATTTCAGCGATATCATCAACCCGGCCACCGGCGAAGTGATAGCGCAAACCCCGCTGGCCAGCGTGGACGAGGTTCAGGCCGCGATTGCCTCGGCGCAAAAGGCTTTGCCCGGCTGGGCCGCCACACCGCCCGCCAAGCGCACGGAAGTCCTGTTCAACTTCCGTGACCTGTTGAAAAAACATGCCGAAGAGCTGGCGCCCCTGCTCTCGCGCGAGCATGGCAAGACCCACCCCGACGCCATGGGCGAGATTGGCCGCGGCATCGAGGTGGTGGAATTTGCCTGCGGCATTCCGCATTTGCTCAAAGGCGAATATTCCGAGGCCGTGGCGCGCGGCGTGGACAGCTATACCATCCGCCAGCCGGTTGGCGTTTGCGCCGGGATCACCCCGTTCAACTTCCCCGCCATGGTGCCCATGTGGATGTACCCGGTGGCAATCGCCTGCGGCAATACCTTTGTTCTCAAGCCCTCGGAAAAAGACCCCACCGTTGCGGTGCGCATTGCCGAGCTGTTTGGCGAGGCCGGTCTGCCGGATGGGGTCTTGAACGTGATTAACGGCGACCGGGTGGCGGTGGAGACCCTTCTTGGCGCGCCCGAGATCGGTGCTATCAGCTTTGTCGGCTCAACCGCCATTGGCGAGCAAATTTACACCAAAGGCTGCGCGAGCGGCAAACGGGTGCAAGCCCTGTGCGGCGCCAAGAACCACATGGTGGTAATGCCCGATGCCGATCTTGACCAGACGGTGGATGCGCTGATCGGCTCAGGCTATGGCTCGGCGGGCGAGCGCTGCATGGCGATCTCGGTCGTGGTCACGGTTGAAGATAAAACCGCCGATGACCTGATCGAGCGCCTTGCGCCGCGGGTGCGGGATCTGAAAGTTGCCCCCTATACCGATCCTGATGCCGAGCTTGGCCCGGTAATCTCGAAAGAAAGCTTTGAGCGCATCAACGCCTATATCGAGGGCGGTGTGAAGGCCGGGGCGGAGCTGGTCGTTGACGGGCGTGATCTGAAATTGCAGGGCTATGAGAACGGCTATTTCCTTGGCGGCTGCCTGTTCGACAAGGTCACGCCGGAAATGGCCATCTACAAGGAGGAAATTTTTGGACCGGTTCTCTCTGTCCTGCGCGCCGGTTCCTATGAAGAAGCCATCGGGCTGGTGAATGACCATGAATATGGCAATGGCGCGGCGGTTTTCACCCGCGACGGGGATACGGCGCGTGATTTTGCCTCGCGCGCCAAAATCGGCATGATCGGCGTCAATGTGCCGATCCCGGTTCCCGTTGCCTATCACAGCTTTGGCGGCTGGAAGCGTTCGCTGTTTGGCGATCATCATATCCACGGCATGGAGGGGGTGCGTTTTTACACCCGCCTGAAAACCATGACCACCCGCTGGCCTTCCGGCATTCGCACCGGCGCTGAATTCCATTTCAGCCGCGGTTCGGAAGCCTGACCGGTTTTCCGACAGTTCAGAGGATAATGACAATGAAAATGACCACCGAAGAGGCCTTCATCAAGGTCTTGCAGATGCATGGCATCGAAAACGCGTTTGGCATCATCGGCTCGGCCATGATGCCGGTTTCGGACCTGTTCCCCAAGGCGGGAATCACCTTCTGGGACTGCGCTCATGAATACACCGCCGGGATGATGGCGGACGGGTTTACCCGCAGCACCGGGAAAATCTGCATGGCGATTGCCCAGAACGGTCCCGGCATTACCAATTTTGTCACCCCCATCAAGACCGCCTACTGGAACCACACGCCCCTGCTGCTGGTCACCCCGCAAGCGGCCAACAAGACCATCGGGCAGGGCGGTTTTCAGGAGGTCGAGCAGATGGCGGCGTTTAAGGACATGGTCTGCTACCAGGAAGAAGTGCGCGAGCCTTCACGCATGGCGGAAGTCCTGAACCGGGTCATCACCAAGGCCCTGCGCGCCTCGGCCCCGGCCCAGATCAACGTGCCGCGCGACCTGTTCACGCAGGTGGTGGATATCGATCTGCCGCAGATCGTGAAGTTGGAGCGCGCCTCGGGCGGTGCAAACGCCATTGCGCAGGCGGCTGATCTGCTCTCGAATGCCCGTTTCCCGGTGATCCTGTCGGGCGGCGGCGTGGTGATC
This sequence comes from uncultured Hyphomicrobiales bacterium, assembly GCA_964533415.1. GTDB lineage: Bacteria > Pseudomonadota > Alphaproteobacteria > Rhizobiales > BM303 > BM303. Next base: position 6,196 of record CAZHLV010000021.1, on the reverse strand, counting down.
GGCGGCGCGATCGAGGATTGCGTGGCCCTTGCCGAAAAACTTGATGCGCCGGTATGCTCGGGCTACCAGCATAATGACAGCTTCCCCGGCTCGCATCCGCTGGCTGCCGGGCCGCTGGGCTATAACGGCTCGCGCGCCGCCATGGAGCTGATTGCCAGGGCCGATGTGGTGCTGGCGCTGGGAACCCGCCTCAACCCCTTCTCCACCCTGCCCGGTTACGGGATCGACTACTGGCCCAAGGACGCCAGGATCATCCAGGTGGATATCAATGCCGACCGCATCGGCCTGACCAAGAAGGTCACCGTGGGCATTTGCGGCGATGCCGGGCAAGTGGCGCGGCAGATCCTGGCCCAGCTTGCCCCAACAGCGGGCGATACTGACCGCGAGGCGCGCAAGGCCGCCATTCATCAGGCCAGGTCCTCATGGCTCCAGGCGCTCAGTTCCATGGATCACGAGCAGGACGATCCGGGCACCACGTGGAACGCGCGCTGCCGCGCCGGAGAGCCGGACCTGATGTCGCCGCGCCAGGCGTGGCGCGCCATTCAGGCCGCCATGCCCGAAGATGCGATTATCTCGTCCGATATCGGCAACAACTGCGCCATCGGCAATGCCTATCCCACCTTCGAGCAGGGGCGCAAATATCTCGCGCCGGGCATGTTCGGCCCCTGCGGCTATTCGCTGCCCGCCATCCTGGGCGCCAAGATCGGCAACCCGGACACCCCGGTGATCGGCTTTGCCGGGGACGGGGCGTTTGGCATCTCCATGAACGAGATGACCGCCTGCGGGCGCGATGAATGGCCGCCCATCACCATGGTGGTGTTCCGCAACTATCAATGGGGCGCGGAAAAGCGCAACACGACGCTGTGGTACAATGACAATTTTGTCGGCACCGAGCTCAATCGCGGCGTCAGCTATGCCGGGATCGCCAGGGCCTGTAGCCTGAACGGCGTCACGGTGAGCTCAACCGGAGCCCTTACAGCCGCACTTGAAGAGGCGGTAGCCGCGCAGGCAAACGGCGAGACCACCTTTATCGAGGTGATCCTCAACCAGGAACTGGGCGAGCCCTTCCGCCGCGATGCCATGACCACGCCGGTCGAGGTTGCCGGGATCAGCCGCGATGACATGCAGCCGCAATAAATGCCTGCCATGAGCCGGGGCGGTGCGGATATGACAAGGCCGGACGCCCCGGTTCTTACCCTCAATGCCGGGTCTTCAAGCCTGAAATTCGCGGTTTTCCAGCCCGCGAAAAAGGGAAGGGAACCGGTGGAAATTCTCGGCGGCCAGATATCGGCTATTGGCGCCGGTTCTTCCTTCACCTGCCGCATTGCCGGAGAAACGGAAGAAAACGGCGCGCCGAAGGTGGCCGCCGCGGGAACGATTGCCACCCATGAACAGGCGCTTGAACATGTCCTGGCCTTTTTGCAAAGCCGGCAGATCACCCTTGCGCAGCTTGCCGGGGCCGGGCACCGGGTTGTGCATGGCGGGGCAAGATTCACCGCGCCGGTACGGGTGGATGCGCCGGTTCTTGAAGTCTTGGACAAGCTTGCCCCGCTCGCGCCGCATCACATGCCCCATAACCTTGAGGCCATCCGGGCGCTGGCGGCGCTGGCCCCGGACCTGCCCCAGATCGCCTGTTTCGATACCGCCTTTCACGCCGCCCAGGGCGAGATTGAAACCCGGCTGCCGCTACCGGGAAAATGGTTCGATCGCGGGTTGCGGCGCTATGGCTTTCACGGGTTGAATTATGACCATGTGGTCAAGGCCCTGCCCGGCGTGATGAACGCGCCCCTGCCCAAGCGGCTCATTATCCTGCATCTTGGCAATGGCGCCAGCATCTGCGCGGTAAAAAACGGCGCTTGCGTGGGAACCTCCATGGGGTTTTCCACCCTGGACGGGTTAATCATGGCAACGCGTTGCGGATCGATTGATCCGGGGGTTTTGCTGCATTTGCAAAAGGCCGAAGGGCTCGACGTGGAGCAGCTTGAGGATCTGCTTTACAACCGCTCCGGCCTGCTGGGACTTTCCGGCACCAGCGGCAATATGCAGGTTCTGCTGGCTGAAGACTCGGATGAAGCGCGCTTTGCCGTCAACAAATACTGCCATGCGGCGGCGCGCCATGTGGGCTCCTTGTTGCCGCTGCTTGGCGGGCTTGACGCCCTGGTCTTTACCGGCGGCATTGGCGAGAACGCCGCCCCCGTCCGGGAAAAAATCGCCGCGCACCTGGCCTGTTTTGGCGTTCAGCTTGATGAACGGGCGAACAGGGCGCATGGACCGGAAATTACGGCCCCCGGTGCATCGCCCAGCCTCTGGATCGTCCCGGCCAATGAAGAAGAAACCATTGCCCGGCAGGTCTTTGCGCTTATCCGCGCAAGCTGAGTGTTGATTACAGCCCCCCTGCGCTTTACATCTGTGGTTTTACACGAACGCGCAGGGGAGCCGCCATGAACGTTGATGGAAAACACTACCGGTCAATCTGGTTTGATGAGGCTGAAGATGAAGTCCGCATCATTGACCAGCGCTGGCTGCCCCATGAATTTCGCGTGGTGGCGCTGAAAACCCGCGAGGATTTCGCCGCTGCCATCGCCGATATGTGGGTGCGCGGCGCACCACTCATCGGCGCAACCGCCGCTTATGGTGTCGCGGTGCAGATGCGTCATGATCCTTCGGATTCATCGCTTGATGAGACCCGGGATATCCTGCACGCCACCCGGCCCACCGCCATTAACCTGCGCTGGGCGCTTGATGACATGCGCGCACTCCTCAAGCCGCTCGCCAAAACCGAACGCGCCAAGGCCGCTTTTGCCCGGGCGGCGCGGATTTGCGATGAAGATGTCGAATGCAACCGGCAGATCGGCCTGCACGGGCTTGAGATCATCAGGAACATCGCCGCGAAGAAAAAACCCGGCGAGGTGGTCAATATCCTCACCCATTGCAATGCCGGCTGGCTGGCCACCGTGGACTGGGGTACCGCCACCTCGCCCATGTATCATGCGCTCGAAGCGGGCATTGACGTGCATGTCTGGGTCGATGAAACCCGCCCGCGCAATCAGGGCGCGCACCTGACCTCATGGGAAATGGTGCATCACGGGGTCCCGCACAGGCTCATAGTCGATAATGCCGGCGGGCATCTGATGCAGCATGGCGCGGTCGATCTGGTGATCGTCGGCACTGACCGCACCACCGGGCATGGCGATGTCTGCAACAAGATCGGCACTTACCTGAAGGCCCTGGCGGCCAGGGATAACAACGTGCCGTTTTATGTTGCCCTGCCTTCACCCACCATCGACTGGACCCTTAAAGACGGAGTGGCGGAAATCCCCATTGAAGAGCGCGGTGATGACGAGGTTCTCAAAATCTGGGGCAAGCTGGAAGATGGCCGGGTCACGCAGGTGCAAATCGCCCCCGATGGCACGCGGGGCGGCAACCCGGCCTTTGATGTCACGCCGGGGCACCTGGTCACCGGGCTGATTACCGAGCGGGGCGTATGTGAAGCCTCGCGGGCGGGGCTGGCCGGGCTGTTCCCGGAACGGGCGCTCTGATACGCATGCAAAACAAGGATAAAGCCACATGGTCCAGAACAAATGGAAAGATGAAGATGCCGCCGTGCTGGTCGAGGCGGCGGGCAATGACCCGGCGGACCGCGAGCTGGCCCTGCGGGTTTACACCTCAAGGCTGATCGGCTCGGACCTGGATCTGGTGATGCATGGCGGCGGCAACACCTCGGTGAAGCTGACCCGCAAGGATCTTTTCGGCCATGACATCGAGGTGCTCCATGTCAAGGGCAGCGGCTGGGATCTGGCCACAATCGAGGCTGCCGGCCTGCCCGCGGTGCGTCTTGCCGCCTTGCGGGAATTACGGACGCTGGAGGCGCTTTCGGATGAGGACATGATTAATGTCCAGCGCTGCAACCTGCTTGATTCCACCTCGCCAAATCCGTCCGTGGAAACCCTGTTGCACGCCTATTTGCCCCATATCTATGTGGATCACACCCACGCCACCGCCATGCTCACCCTGGCCAGCCTGCCGGAAGCCGAAGCGGTTGTGAAGGAAATCTTCGGCGACAAGATGGCGGTGGTTCCCTTCATCATGCCCGGATTTGAACTGGCGAAACTGGCGGCTGAAATCTATGAAAAATCCCCCGGTGTGGAAGGACTCTTGCTGCTCAATCACGGTCATTTTGCCTTTGGCGCAACGGCAAGGCAATCCTACGACCGGCTGATCGCGCAAACCAACAGGGCAGAAAAATGGATTGAACGAAATGGCGGAGCGGCAAAACCGCCCTCCCGCCACCCCGTGCCCGAAATGCTGGCGGCCTCCAGGCCAATTCTCCCCGTCCTGCGCGGCATTGTTGGAAAACGCCTTGCCGGTTTCAGCGGCGCACAAGACGCGCCCATGCCGGTCATGGATCTGCGCGCCGGGGAGAATGTAAAATCCTTTCTGGCCCGGCCCGATGCCAGGGCGCTCGCCCGCCGGGGCGTCGCCACCCCGGATCACGTTATCCGCACCAAGAATTACCCGCTTTACCTGGACCGCCAGACCCTCGCCGGCGGCCGGGCGGCGATGGCGCGGGCGGTGGATGATTTCATCCGCGGCTATGAAGGCTATTTCGAGCAAAATGCCGCCCGTTTCAATGACGAAAAAACCATGCTTCCGCCTGCCCCGAACCTGGCCTGGATCGAAGGCGTGGGGGTAGTGGGCATCGGCGCGAACGCCAGGGCGGCCAGCGTGGCGGCCGATCTGGCCGAACAAAACCTGGTTGTCATGGCCAATGGCGAGGATTGCGGCGGCTTTTCCCCGGTGAGCGAGGCGCAGGTCTTTGACATGGAATACTGGTCGCTGGAACAGGCCAAGCTGGGCAAGGCCAAGGCGCCGAAGCTGGGCGGGCGCGTGGTCATGGTCACCGGCGGCGGCGGAGCCATTGGCCGGGCAACAGCCAGCGCCTTCGCGGCGCAGGGGGCGGAGATCTTTCTTGTCGAGCGCGATGAGGCGGCCCTGGATGCAGCGCTGGAAGAGCTTGGCGGCGCCTGTGGCGGCATTGCCCTTGATGTCACCGCCAAAGGGGCTGCCGTTCAAGCCGTAAACGCCTGTATAGTCTGTTTTGGCGGGCTTGATATTCTGGTGTCCAACGCCGGAGCGGCATGGAGCGGCGCGCTTGTTGATCTTGATGAAGAGGCTTTAAGAGCCAGTTTTGAACTGAATTTCTTTGCTCATAATGCATTTTCAAGACAAGCGGCGCGGCTTTTTGAAATGCAGGGCCGGGGCGGGCAGATCCTGTTCAATGTCTCCAAGCAGGCGGTCAATCCGGGTAAAAATTTCGGCGCTTACGGCCTGCCCAAGGCTGCAACCTTCTTCCTGCTGCGCCAGCTCGCCCTGGAGCTTGGGGAAAAGGGGGTCCGGGTGAACGGTGTCAATGCCGACCGTATCCGCTCCGGGCTGCTCAATGATGATTTCATCGCCGAGCGCTCAAGGGCGCGCGGCATTGACGAACACAGCTATATGGCAGGCAATCTGCTGAAAAGGGAAGTCGAAGCCCGGCATGTCGGCGAGGCTTTCGTAGCGCTGGCCCTGAGCGAGCGCACAACCGCCCATCTGCTGACCGTTGACGGCGGCAATATCGAGGCAGCCTTGCGTTAGAGCGTTCAAGTGAACGCACTAGTGCCTGATTTATCTAATACCAACCTGCATAAATAATAACCTATAAAGTTGCCCAATTTCGCTGGGCAATGGATTTGCTCCGGCCTGTTTCTGCGGTGAGTTTGTTCCAGGCCTTGCAGCAAGCCTCAAGAATGGCCTCATAGGTTTCGAACACCCTGTTCGAGAGATAATTCTGGCGCAAGAACTGCCAGATATTCTCGACCGGATTGAGCTCCGGCGAATAGGGCGGGAGGAGCATTATGGAGATGTTTTTCGGCATGACGAGATCGCCGGATTTGTGCCAGCCGGCCCATCCATCAGGATGACGGCATGGGCTCCGGGGCTGACATTTCTGCTGATCTCATCAAGGTGTTTTTGCATGGTCTCGGTGTCGGCATAAGGCATGACGAGCGCAGCCCCCTCGCCGTCTTGATGGCCGCATTCTGGTGGCTCTTGACGGCACACAATATCACTGTTCAAAGAAAATATGTTGCGACAACTGTCAGAGCCGAAAACGCAATAATGGTCAGCTCGAATATTACCATTCCATGCTGTGCGCAAC
>CAZHLV010000020.1:0-5491 GCA_964533415.1 uncultured Hyphomicrobiales bacterium | reverse complement strand
GATATCCCTTTTTGGATTCCTGCCTCCGCAGGAATGACGGTTTTGTTTGGCCCGTTAGGCTAAAAAATACTGATTAAACAGATGGTTATTCGGTTCACTCATGTAGTTTGTATCTTTCTTGAGGTTCACCCGATTGCCCTGTACAAGGGGCGTCATGGACAACAGGAAAAAAGAACCCCAGCGCATCGCCAAATGGCTGGCCCGCGCCGGTGTCGCCTCGCGGCGCGGCGTGGAACGGCTGATTGAAGCACGCAAGGTGCAGGTCAACGGCAAGGTGCTTGAGAGCCCGGCTTTCCTGGTCACCGGCGCAGAAGATATCCGGGTGGAGGGCAAGAAAATCGGCCCCCATGAGCCGCCGCGCCTGTGGCGCTATGCCAAGCCCAGGGGGCTGATTACCACTACCCGCGACCCGGAACGAAGGCCTTCGGTCTTTGACAAGCTGCCAAAAGAGCTGCCCCGGGTCATCAGCATCGGGCGGCTCGATATCAACACCGAAGGGTTGCTGCTGCTCACCAATGACGGCGAGCTGGCGCGCCAGCTTGAACTGCCCGCCACCGGCTGGACCCGCCGCTACCGGGTGCGCGCTTTTGGCGAGGTCACGCAAGAGCGCCTCGACAAGCTGAAAGACGGCATGAGGGTGGACGGCGTCAAATACGGTCCCATAACCGCCGTGCTGGAGAAAAAACAGGGGGATAATGTCTGGCTCACCATGGTCCTGCGCGAGGGCAAGAACCGCGAAATCAAGAAGGTTCTCGAAGCGCTGGGCCTCAAGGTAAACCGCCTGATCCGCACATCTTACGGTCCCTTTACCCTAACCGGGCTGGAAACCGGCGGCATCGTGGAAGTGCCGCGCAAGATCCTGCGCGACCAGTTGGGGCCGTTATGGAGCGAAAAACTCAAGCCGCCGCCCCGGCGCGGGCCGGCAGGGAAAAAACGCCATGCGCATCGTCGCCGGAAACCATAAGGGCGCAAGGATCGCCGCGCCGAAGGACCGGCGCATCCGCCCCACTTCGGACCGCATCCGCGAATCTGTATTCAATATACTGGTCCACGGTATCACCGGTTTCTCGCTGGAAGGCGCGCGGGTGCTGGATCTGTTCGCTGGAACCGGCGCGCTGGGGCTGGAGGCGCTTTCGCGCGGCGGCTCTTACGGCGTGTTCATCGACGAGGCTCCCGCCGCCCGCGGCATCATTCGCGAGAACATCCAGAATTTGCATCTTGCCGGGAAAACAAAAATCTGGCGGCGCAACGCCTGCGATCTGGGACCGGCGGGAAAGCTCATCCCCTTTGACCTGGTCTTTGCCGATCCGCCCTATGGCAGGAATCTGGGCTCCGCCGCGCTCGCCAGCGCCCTTGATGGCGGCTGGATGGCCCCGGCGGCCGTGGTGGTGCTCGAAGAGGGCGCCGGTTGCGATATCCGTTTTCCGGCCGGCATTTCATGCCTTGACGAGCGCCGCTACGGCGCCACGAAAATCCTCATCGGGCAATGCGCCGCATAAGGGCGGTAAAGCCCCACAGGTAAGCCGTGGCGGCAACGAACCCGGCCAGTGTGCCGAGGTAAATCCCCAGGGCCGGATACGCTATCGACACGCTTGAAGCATAGACGATCAGCGAGCCAAGGCCGGTTGGATAGTTGCGGATCATGGTTTGAACCGGCGCCTTGCCATGAGTGAAATGGACAATCAGCAACAGCGGGAACGTCACGATCGGAAAGCTTGAAAACAGCCCCGCCCATTGAGGCCCCATGGCCCTTGCCCCGCCGGTGATCGCCAGCACGATCACGGTCGCCAGTACGGCGCGCAACAGCAACGCCCCGTAGCTCAGTCTCCCCGCCCGGATTTGTACATCAATCCCCCGGCGCAGCAAGAAACCTGCCATGAAAACAAAAACCACCGCGGTAACAAGCGCCGTAACGGTGTTTGTCTCCAACATGTTGAGCATGGCGGCCAGCGCAAGGAATGCGGCAAGGGAGAGCAGGGGCGCGGCAATCAGGTGAGCCTTGGAATACCGGCAGGCGAGGGAATAGACGAAGGCAAGCGTTACATTGGCGGCCAGCCCGGCAATGGCATAAATTGCCGCATGTGCAGCAAAATCGCTGCCCTGTTCAAGCCCGATGAAAAACAGCACGATCGCCACCCCGTGCGGATATCCCGCCAGCAGCCCGGCCAGCCTTGGCGAAGCCCGTTCGGCGATGAGTGAAAGCCCGATGACAACGGCCATTGAAACAGTAATCTTGATGGCAAGCAGAAGTGAAATCATGTTGTTTCCGGATGGAGCTGTGAAAATTAGTTGATTGACTTGTCACAATTCATGGCTAGAGTAAATCCATATCAGGGGCGTCCATTACGAGTCTTGAACCGGTGCGAGGTTTTGCCATTTCGCACTGAGAGGTTTTACAGTTCTGACAGGAGGTCCAGATATGCTATGGGATTATATACCCAAACTTATCCGAAATTCTCATCTTGGTCGCGCCACATTCGCCCTTGTTTTTGCAATGATGGCGCCCGGCCTGGCGCAGGCCGGCTTTTCAACCGGGGCGCCGGCACAGGCTGAAAAGCCTTACGCCGGCAACATGAAGATTGCCGAAAAACTGCCGCGGATCATGGGCATGGATACTGGCGCGCCAAAAAAACTGGCAACCCCACCATCCACCACGCCGCAATCAGAAATCCCGGATACACGGGTTCCGGACAACCCGTCTTCAACCGAAACAGGGCGTGTTCCTCCCGAAACCGAGATTCCCTCGATCGGCACGAGAATCCCCGAGGGGCGCAGACCGCCAACCCACCGCCGCCCCGGCCCGCCGCCCCGGCGTGGATATGCGCCGCGGCCCTGCTATGGCTGCCAGCCTTGCCAGCCCTGCAATCCGTGTAACACCTGCAATACCTGCAACACGTGTGCAAGCTGCGGGGGCTACCGCCAACCCTATTATCCTCCGCAATACTATCCGCCCCAGTACCGGCCTCCTCAATACAAACCGCCTCAATACAAACCGCCCTACTATCCGCCGGAAACCCCCGGTGGCGGCTATACTCCGGGTGGCGGTTACACGCCAGATGGCGGCTACAATCCCGGCGGCTACAATCCCGGCGGCGGTTACACGCCAGGTGACGGCTATACCCCAGGCGGGACCTCTTCAGGAGGAACTCCCACTCCCGGCAGTGGCTCTGAAATCACGCCGGGAGGAACAAAACCTCCCGGGAATACATCCGAAATCACACCGCCGGGGGGCAAGACTCCCGGCAATACCGCTGAAACTGCACCGGGGGGGAAATCCCCCGGTTCTTCGTCCGGGGGAACATCAGGAAATACCAAATCCCCTGGCAATACGTCTGAAATTACCCCCGAAGACACCCAGACCCCCGGCAGTACTTCCGGGCTCACGCCCTCTACAGCCGGAACCAAAACCCCGCCGCTCTCAACACTGCCGGGCAGCATCGGCAAGGGAACCATAATTTCAAAACCAAAATTGCCCGTCATCCCGGTTTTCCGGCCCAAGCCAAAATATCCTGCCTATCGCCCCACGACGCCCGTTTACCGCCCCACGACGCCCGTTTACCGCCCCACGACGCCCGTTTATCGCCCCACGACGCCCGTTTACCGCCCCCGGCCAATCCGCCCCACCACGACGCCAGTCTATCGGCCCACCCGCCCGGTCACTCCGATATATCGGCCCCGTCCTGCAACGCCCGTTTACCGCCCCCGGCCAACAACCCCGGTTTACCGTCCCGCGCGCCCCGTCACCCCCGTTTACCGCCCCCGTCCCAGCAGGCCAGTTTATCGCCCCCGTCCGAAAAAACCGGTTTTCCGGCCCATTTTGAAGCGTCCCTCACAGCCAACCTTCAGGCCCCTGGTGAAAAAACGTCCCGCCTTGCCGGTCATCCGGTTCAAATCCCGCAAGCCGGCCCTTGAAACCATCAAGCCGGGCATTTCAAGGTCTTTCGAAACACCCACCCTGAAGACTTTCAAGGGGATCATAAACTGATTTGAAACAAGCCGCCCCTGCCCCGTTGAAGGGCAGGGCGCGCCAGTGCGCTATCCAGGCCCTTGACGGATTTGTCCAGGCCGTGGCGCTCAACTGGCGATATTGCCTGAAAGAAACAGGTTGGCGGGGGGGCTGGCGTTTTTTTTGAGCAGGTCGCCGGTGGTTGGTTTGAGCCATGCCATGGCGCGTATGGCGGCGTGTTTTGATGCGTTAATCATGTTATTGGCAATAATCGCCTTGCCTGCCTTGGCCACGCTTGTCGCGGCGATGCCGACGCCGCAACGGCTGATAACATTGGAACTGGCGTTGAGGTTTTGCATGTAGGGCCCCCAGCCCAGCAGCAACCCGGCGCGCGGCGCTCCTTCAATGGTATTCCCGCAGATGTTCACATCGGCCTCCGCCGCAATGCCCACGCCGCCCGATTCCGGATCCGTTTTCCTGCCGCGATAAAACAGCGCCCGCACCAGGTTCCCCTGGCACACCGCCAAGCGTCCGCCCACATCCATGTTGGTGATGGAAATGCCTACCGCGGCATGTTCAACCGTATTGTTGCTCACCACTGCGCCCAGATAGCCGAACTCGACAAAAATCGCCACCTCGCCCAGCCGCGAACACGAATTGTTGGTGACATGGCACATGTTACCCGCATTCACCCGCACCGCGCTGAAGGCGCAATCAGTGATCCGGTTATTGGTAATATTCACATTCCCGGCCCGGAACACGTTGATGCCGTTGCCGTTCTGGCCATTGCCGCCACCCATGCTGGCCACCTTGCGGATGCGGTTGCCGGTGATGATCGTGCCATCCTCGCCTGCCGTGGAACGCCAGACTTGTATCGCGTTATTGGCAATATCGTGAATATCGTTATGGCTGATCTCCAGCCCCGCCGAATTTTGCGCGAAAATCCCGGCCTTGATGACATTGTCGATGCGATTGCCGGTGAGCGCGCCAGAGCATTTCTCCAGCGTTATGCCATTGGCCGCGCTGTTGGTGATCCGGCATTGCTCGATGCGCAGGCGCTGCGCTCCCACTGCGCGGACCAATCCCGGGTAAGGCTCCGCGTTTGCCCCGCGCATGGGGCCATGGCGGCCATCAAGGGTAATCCCGGAAATGCGCACGTCATGGGCATTGAATATGGTGATAAATTCCCCCCGGCCTGACCATTCCAGGACCGATTTGCCCGGCATGCCCACCAGTTGCAAGCCTGAAGGGATCCGCAAGTTCCCCGCGATAACCCGCCCGGGGGGCAGCAAAACCGGGCGGCCCCGGGCGGCTGAATCATCGATCAGCCGTTGCAAGGCGCGGCTTTGATCGCGCCCGGTATCTGCCGTAACCGGTGCGCCGAAGCGCGGCGATGCTGCGCTAGCGGCGGCTGGCGCAAGCACTGCGCCAGCCCCGGCGGAAAAGGGAAGCAGGGCGCCTGACAAAAAAGAACGGCGATTGATCGGCATACCGGAATGTCTCCTTTCGGGAATCACGAGGGAATATCAGCAATAGCTATGCCAG
>CAZHLV010000019.1:0-3364 GCA_964533415.1 uncultured Hyphomicrobiales bacterium | reverse complement strand
ATCCGGTTTTGACTGAATCAAAACCGGGCTGCTAAGGCATTATTCCAAAAAGCAGGCGTGGTTTGTCAGGAGTTTTTTGTCTTGGCGCCTGTAATTTGGACCACTTTATTCGTGCTGGCGCGGGTTAAGGCGAGGTTGTTCTGGATCTGGAGGTTGCCTGGTGCTTTTCTTGAAGCCATGAGGAAATGTTGCCGGGCTTTTTTCAGCTTGCCCTGCAACAGGTAGGAATATCCGATATTATTGAGGAGAACCGGTGTTTTGCCGCCCAGTTCCATGGCCTGTGCATAGGCGCGCTTGGCGAGCTTGAAGCGGGAGAGGTGATCGTAAGAGGCGGCAAGGCCGATCCAGGCATTGATGTCCCTGGGCGATTTTTCGGTGGCAAGACGGAAATAGCGTTCGGCATTTCCGTAATCCCCATTGAGGAAATGCGATTTTCCCCGTTTTAACGCGCTGGATTGATTCCGGGCGCTAAACGGGGTGTTGAAACCGGGGCTGGCCTGCGTGGTTTTCAGGGAATTGCCCGCGTGGTTTCTGGTCATGCAGGCGGAGAGCGTGGCGGTAAGCGAGAGCACAAGAAAAACACGGACTGATTTTTGCGTGACAAAAGCTGGCATGTAACTATTCCTTGCTCTTTGTATCGCCTTGGGTATCGGCGGTTTCCGGCGGCGGGATCTTGTTTTCCCGGTATTTATCCAGCCCGACCAGCAGGCGCTCGCCGCTTCCCGGGATATGGGTGCGCCCGGCATGGCGTGGCCAGGGGTCTATCATCTGGACGATCCTGTTATGGGCAACGGCATTTCCGGCGCTTGGGCTGATGCCTTCATTGTGATTCATATATTGTGCACAGGCAGACAGGAAGCCAGCCAGAAATCCGCTGGTAATGATTTTTGATACTGTGGAATTTGGCATGGTGTATCTCTTTAAAATCCAAGGATATGGCCGTAGGTTCCGTTGGAATATCCTGCTTTTTGAACAAGTCTAGAGAGGTTGCGGGGCAGGGCGGATTTGCGGATCTGTTGTTTTCCGCCAAGGAAGAACTCAACATCATTGGCCGGAACGGTGTCATCAAGGGGGGTGGCGAGATGCTGCCCCGGTGCGAGTGGGCGGACAAGGCGGGGGGTGACGATAATCACCAGGTCGGTTTGCTGTTTCTGGTAGGAGCGGCTGCTGAACAGGCTCCCCAATACCGGCATGCGGGTGAGCCAGGGCAGGCCGCGTCCGCTTTTGGTGTTGGTGGTTTGTAATAGCCCGGCAATGGCGAAACTCTGGCCGTCGCGAAGCTCTATGGTGGTTTTGGTGCGCCGTACAATCAGCGCCGGGATATCTATCCCGTTGATGCGCAGGGAATTTGAAGGGTCAAGCTGGGAGACTTCCGGTTCAATTTTCAGGTTAATCAACCCGCCCGAGAGGACGGTGGGGGTAAAAGACAATCCAACGCCGAACTTTTTGAACTGGATGGTAATATCGCCATTGCCTGCCGGGACCGGGAAGGGAAACTCCCCGCCAGCCAGAAAACTGGCCGTGTCACCGGAAAGCGCTACCAGATTTGGTTCGGCCAGCCGCCGGGCCAGCCCCCTGGTTTCAAGTGCCTGAATAATGCTGTCGGCTTTTGTTCCGCCATTGAGCAGACGCCCCACGACGGCGCCAAAGGGGGCCGAACCGGAGGGCAGGGAACTGGCCAACCCGGCAACGCCCACGGGGCCGCCCGCCGTGGTGGCGCCCGCACCGCCGATAATCGCGCCAAAGCGTTTGCCCAGAACATCCCAGCGCAGCCCCAACTCCCGGCTGGCGCTGGAGAAGGCTTCCACGAAACGCACCTCCAGCATGACTTGCTGGGTCGAGGCGATGGAGACGGAATTCAACACGGCATCGGGGGCAAACTGGTTGGCAATGGCAACCGCTCTTTGCAGGGTCGGGGCGTCAGGGACTGACCCGCTTAGCATGACCCGGCCGTTCACCGATGTCACTTTCAGCTTTCCAGAGCGAATGGTTTGGCCAAGTTTGCGTCGCAGGGCCTTGATGTCATAGGTGATTTCAACATCAATAATGCCGATCAGGTATTTGTTCCGGTCATAGATCGAAAGGTTGGTGGTGCCGATGGCCTTGCCCAGAATATAGATGGTTTTGTTGGTCAGGGGGCGGGCATCGGCAATTTCGGCGTTGCCAACCACGACCTCGCCATAGCTGCGGCCAATCCGCAGCCTTCTGGATTTGTTCAGGGCAACGGTAATGTGCTTGATGGAGAGTTGCGGGGGCAGGGCCTTGCGGCTTTGTGCGCTGTGTCCTGGAAGCGGATTTGCAAAAAGAAACAGGGTGAAGAGAACAAGTGAGACCAAGTTAGCTAATATCCTGCGTTCTTCAGCCGGCGCCGGTAATCGCAAAATATTCCATTCGTGCCTGTTCTGGATTGTTGTCATGCCAGATATCCCCTGCCTCTGTTTGGTCTTTTCGGATCTGCCTTATACGGAATATCAATTCAGGTTTTTATGGTCCTGAACGGGGTATTCATTTCTTTCCACGCCCCGGGTGATTCCCACTATTACCATTCCCCTGGAATTCTCCGGGGGGGTGGGGCTTGATATCATGCCATTGGCCAGGTCGTTCAGGGTTATGCGCTGCGTGGATTCATTGCGAGCTGATCCAAAGGGGCGAAGCACCAAGGAGAGCTTGCCAATGGAGGCGGCCAACGCCAGTTTCTGTGCCTGCCTTGTGGTCACCTCCACGGTGACCGTATTGGCGATTGCTGGTTGCTCGGTTTCGCTTCGTGAGCGCTGGTCCACCGCCAGAACCTTGACGCCCTGAATGAGAACATCCGTATAGGTGCGGACAAGATCAGGGTTGGATTCCACGTCTGATTGCTTGTTGCGGGTGTTCAGGATATCCACGATATCACCGGGCAGCACGAATCCGGCCACGCCGGCCACTGCGTTAACCCGGACGGTTACCGCTTTCATTCCCTTGCCCAGAAGCGCTGAAAGAGTGGCTTTTTGTCCAGGTTGGGAAATCTTGTGATTTAATATGGGCTCGTTGGTGGCAATGGTGCTCAGAACTACGCGTGGGGGGGCATCTCTTGAGATGAGAGAGGTTTTACTGGTGATATAGCCTTCCGGTGTGGCGTTGGCCGGCCATTTGACTTCCCTGAGATCATTGGCTGTCAGCTCGGCGCCAAATTTCAGAGGATGCGCTGCAACGATAACGGTGTTCATTTTCTCGACCGGTGCAGGCACGATGACGGCGGCTTTTTCAATGATGGTTTCAGGATCCTTGAAATCTGCGGCTCTATAGGCTGCTGTTCCGCCCGAAAGAATGGCAATTGAAAAAATTATAACCTGGCCTGCACGCATGCTGTGTATGTTGCCTTTCA
>CAZHLV010000018.1:0-11818 GCA_964533415.1 uncultured Hyphomicrobiales bacterium | reverse complement strand
CCCATGGCCAGCGACTTGCCCACCCGCCAGCCATAATTGCCCGAGGTTACCCGTCCCACCAGCTTGCCATCATGATAAATCGGTTCGCTGCCGCGCGCATCGGCATCGGTTACACCATGCACAATAAAGCTCACCAACCGGTTTTTCATCCCCCGCGCCTGCCATGCTTCAAGAGCCTCGCGGCCAATGAAATCCCCCTTGTCCAGCTTGATAAAACGATCCAGCCCGGATTCAAACGCCGAATATTCAATCGAAAGCTCGCGCGGGATAAGCCGGTAGGATTTTTCCAGCCGCATGGAATCCATCGCCCGGATACCAAAGGGTTTTAAATCAAATTCCTCGCCGGCCTCGAACAGCAAATCAAAGATATAGTTCTGCATCTCTATCGGGTGATGCAGCTCCCAGCCCAGCTCACCCACGAAATTCACCCGCAGCGCATGGGCCTGGGCACAGCCCACATTGATGAACTGCCCCGAAAGCCAGCGGAAATTCTCGTTGGAAAGATCGGTATCGGTGAGCTTTTGCAAGAGCTCACGCGAACGCGGCCCGGCAATCACGAACACGCCATATTGCGAGGTCACCCTTTGCAAGTTAACACCGCTCACCGGCAAGGCCTTGCGCAGGTAATCATAATCATGCCGCTCCATCGCCCCGGCGGAAACCAGATAGTAATCCTCATACCCGCGCTTGTAGATGGTAAACTCCGAGCGCACCCCGCCATTCAATGACAGCATGTGGCAAAGCCCGACCCTTCCGGTTTTTTTCGGGATCGCATTGGCAACAAGCCCCTCCAGCCAGCTTTGCGCCCCCGGCCCGGAAACCTCGAATTTCGAGAACGCCGACATGTCCAGCAGCCCGACCTTTTCCTGGACATGCCTGCACTCGTTGCCCACATGCTCAAAATAATTGCTGCGCCGGAAGCTCCAGGCATCCTCGGGCTTCACCCCTTCAGGCGCAAACCAGTTGGGCCGCTCCCAGCCATAGACCTGCCCGAACACCGCCCCTTTGGCCTTCATGCGGTCATAACATGGCGCGGTTTTGAGCGGGCGTGCATCGGGGCGCTCTTCATCCGGGTAATGGATGGTGAAAACGCTCCTGTAAGCCTCTTCGTTTTTCACCTTCAGATAGCCGCGCGCCGCATAGGGGCCGAAACGGCGCGGATCAACCCCCATCATGTCGATGCTCGGCTCGCCCTCAACCATCCATTCCGCCAGTTGCCAGCCCGCCCCTCCAGCCGCGGTAATGCCAAAGCTGTGGCCCTCGTTGAGCCAGAAATTCTTCAGCCCCCAGGCCGGGCCGATAATCGGCGAACCATCGGGCGTATAGCAGATGGCGCCGTTATAAACCTCCTTCACTCCCACCTCGCCAAAAGCCGGAACCCGCTTGATGGTGGCCTCGATATAAGGCTCAAGACGCTCAAGATCCTCCGGGAACAGCTCATAGACCGCGTCCTTGTCCGGCCCGTCCACATAACAGCACGGCGCGCCCACCTCATAGGGACCAAGGATCAGCCCCCCGGCTTCCTCGCGCATGTACCAGGACGCATCGGAATCGCGCAGAACCCCCATTTCCGGCAGGCCCTGCTCATGGCGCTTGACGATTTCAGGATGTGGCTCGGTAACGATGAACTGGTGCTCAACCGGAATGACCGGCAAGTCCAGCCCCACCATGGCCGCCGTCCGGCGGGCAAAATTGCCCGTTGCGGAAACCACATGCTCGGTGGCAATATCCCCTTTGTCTGTCTTTACCACCCATTCGCCGTTTTCCCGCTGCTTGATCCCGGTAACCGTAGTGTTGCGGTAGATCTCCGCCCCGCCGGCGCGCGCGCCCTTCGCCATCGCCTGGGTGAGATCCGCCGGCTGGATATAGCCATCTTCCGGGTGCTGGATCGCCCCGATAATACCATCCACGTTGCACAACGGCCAGATAGCCTTCACCTCTTCCGGCTCAAGGAACTTCACCTCCACCCCGATGGTTTTAGCAATCCCGGCATAATATTTGTATTCATCCATGCGCTCTTGTTTTTGCGCCAGCCGGATATTGGAGCATTGCCGCAAGCCCACATTCTGCCCGGTCTCGGCCTCAAGCTCCTGGTACAGGGCCACTGAATATTTATGGATCTGGCCGACTGAATAACTCACATTGAACAGCGGCAACAGCCCGGCGGCATGCCATGTGGAGCCTGATGTCAGTTCCCTGCGCTCGACCAGCACCACGTCGGACCAGCCCTTTTTCACCAGGTGATAAAGCGTTGCCACCCCGACA
Organism: uncultured Hyphomicrobiales bacterium; assembly: GCA_964533415.1. GTDB lineage: Bacteria > Pseudomonadota > Alphaproteobacteria > Rhizobiales > BM303 > BM303. Next base: position 9,553 of record CAZHLV010000018.1, on the reverse strand, counting down.
ACGCCCCCGCCGACAACCACGACACGCGCCTGATTTTTCATGCCTTCCCACCCCCGTAACCTGATCTGAGCCGTCTCATTGAATTGCACATAGCAAATAACAATATGCCGCTCGCGCCCAAAAGCCGCTTACCGGTTTGCGACAGGTGAAAAGCCCCCGGCGACATGGGAAATTTGAGAAAAGCCGCCTTTTCCCTTTGAAAATGAAACTGATGGAATCGCTCCCATCAATGCAATTTCAGCAAGCCTTAATCAATATATGCTACCCCCTATTATTCATGAGGAGATCAAGAGATGGCGCAGAAATTTGATTTCACAGAGCTTTTTCAAAATGCCGGTCATACCGGGCGTATTTCCAATATTTTGAAAAAGCTCTGTGGGATCAAAGGGCAAGCCAGAATTGATCCTTCCTCATGAATAATAGGGGTTAGGTCTGCCCCGGAAAATGAGGTAACAATAATGGCGCAGCATACAATACCCAGATCTGGAAATTCAGACATCTGGCCCATGGTTGGCCCGCATATCTGCAACCAGACCGGCAAGGATCTTCTGGATCAGGTTGCAACATCCCTCATCCAGTATTGCAAGGCAAATGGCGGCTCACTGAACCAGCAACAGATGCAGGATTTCTTTACCCGCGAGCATGAATCCAGCCAGCATTTTGACATGTATTTCAGGAGTTACGAGAAATGCATGAAATCATGCAAATCTCATAATTTCATTATTTTCAACAAGGACCTGTATGGCAAGGCGATCATTGATTATTATTTCAACCCGTTAATTGTCGAATGCTTTGAGAACAAGATCAGCCGGTCCGGCAAATGGACCAATATATTCCTGTTTGGTTTTCTGGAATTCACCCGGAAACACCTGCACCGGGATTTTGACCTGGCAATATCAAGAGCCTACAAGGTCAATTCCTCACGCCATGGCGGCAACTTGACAATCAAACACATTATCACCGATCAGGAGGTGGTAAACGCCGTCAACTATCTGGTGAAGTCGGTGAGCAGAACCGTTACGAATAACGACGAAATGACGCGTCTGTTTTGCAATTTTATCGATGTGTATATTTGCAAATACTATCATTTGAGCGGGCCAGATATCCTGAAAGTCAACGAGGTTGAAGGCAACACGTTTCTGGTCAGGCTCAGTAACTTGAGAATTCCCAAAACCGGCAAAACCCCATCCATGCTTTAGGCGATCACTGCCCCGATTATTACCTCCCCCCGCCAACAGAAAAATATTACTTGTTTTTCAACAAATTAGAAGAAGCTTTCCAATACTGTCCTCTCCTCCTGACAGGCTGGCAGAGCTTATCCACAGGACTTCAAGTTTTTCAGGCCAAGGCAATTTTGTCACGTTTTACTAATCACAATTTTATTGTAGAACATAGCCTCGTCATACGGGGGGAACCAGTCCATGGAATTCATGAATTTCAATCAGCTTGAAAAAGCGACCAATATCAGCCGCAACGAGCTTTTCCGTCTTGGCTCAGCAATGCTGTTCATTGTCGCGATCATGATCTTTACCAATATGCGCCTCAGCAACGGTCCCGGTGACATGATGCTGGTGGTCGCGGCCATGATCGGCGGCTATATGGCGATCAATATCGGCGCCAATGATGTCGCCAATAATGTCGGCCCCGCGGTTGGCTCCAAGGCGCTCACCATGACGGGCGCCATCCTCATTGCCGCCGTTTTTGAAGCGGGCGGCGCATTGATTGCCGGCGGCGACGTGGTCAGCACCATCAAGAAGGGCATTATCGACCCGGCGATGATAAATGACGCCGATACCTTCATCTGGGTCATGACCGCTGCCCTTCTCGCCGCCGCCGTCTGGCTCAACATCGCCACCTATCTTGGCGCCCCCGTCTCCACCACCCATTCCATTGTCGGCGGCGTTCTGGGCGCCGGCATTGCCGCGGGCGGCTGGCAGATCGCCAATTGGAACAAGATGGGCGCCATTGCCTCAAGCTGGGTTATCTCGCCGGTTATGGGCGGCCTGATTGCCGCGGGCTTTTTATACCTGATTAAACGCACCATTATTTACCAGAGCGACAAGATCGGTGCGGCCAAGCGCATGGTGCCGGTTTTCATCTCCATCATGGGCTGGGCTTTCAGTTCCTATCTGCTGCTCAAGGGGCTGAAAAAGATCTGGAAGATGGATGTCATGACTGCCTTGGGTCTTGGGCTGGTTGCCGCTGTGGTGATATATATTTTCATCAAACCGCTGATCGCACGCGCCGCCGGAAAGCTCAAGAATGACCGCGAGAGCATAAACATGCTGTTCACCATTCCGCTCATTTTCGGCGCGGCCCTGCTCAGCTTTGCCCACGGGGCAAATGATGTCGCCAATGCGGTTGGTCCGCTGGCCGCCATCAATGATGCAATCTTGCATGGCGGGGTTGTCAAAAAGGCAGGTATTCCACTCTGGGTCATGCTGGTCGGAGCATTCGGAATCGCCCTGGGATTGATGCTTTACGGCCCCAAGCTCATCCGCACGGTGGGTTCGGAAATCACCGAGCTGGACAAGATGCGCGCCTTTTGCGTCGCTCTTGCCGCGGCAATCACGGTCATTATCGCCACCCAGCTCGGCCTGCCGGTCTCCTCAACCCATATTGCGGTTGGCGGTGTTTTCGGCGTGGGTTTTTTGCGCGAATTCCTTGAAGCCAATTACCAGCGCATGCTTGATGAAATCAAGCTGCATCACGAAGGCGACAAGGACCCGCAGGCCATTGATACCTTCCTTGAAAAATTCGAGCAGGTCTCGGTGGTGGAAAAAGGCATCATGCTCGAAGAACTCAAGCAGCGCAAGGCCAAGCTGGGACTTTACAAAAAAGAGCGCAAAAGCCTCAAACGTGTCTACCGGCAGGATCTGGTAAAGCGCTCCATGCTGCTCAAGATCGCCGCGGCCTGGGTCATCACGGTCCCCCTGTCCGGCTTTATGGCCGCCATGTTCTATTTCACCTTGCGAGGCATGTTGCTTCACTAGATCAACCTGCACAGAGTACTGCCCGGACCTTGCCTGCCCGGGTGGTGACAAACAAAAGATTTCCCAAAGACCGCGTTCGCGATTACCGTGTGTTGAGTTCTCCTAGCTGAATCAAAAACGGGTACATTTCTTCCATGATCCGCCGAATCGTTCTCCCCGTAATCTTCATTGTTCTCGCCGCCGGATTCTGGTTCAGCCCAAACTTCAAGGAAATCGCCGCTGGCGTTGCCATTTTCCTGTTTGGCATGATTTTCCTCGAAGACGGCTTTCGCGCATTTACCGGCGGTATTCTGGAAAAACTGCTCGCCAAGACCACCAACAAGCTGTGGAAAAGCATATCTTTTGGCGTTGTCACCACCACCATCATGCAATCCAGTTCGCTGGTCTCGGTCATCACCATATCGTTTCTCAGCGCTGGCCTGATTGGCCTGGCAGCCGGAATCGGCATTATTTTCGGGGCCAATCTGGGCACCACGACCGGCGCATGGCTGATTGCCGGTTTTGGCCTCAAGGTCAAGATCTCCGCTTACGCCATGCCCATGCTGGTTTTTGGAATCGTTCTTGTTTTTCAGAAATCCCGAAACCTGAAAGGCATCGGCTATATCCTGGCCGGCTTGGGCCTGCTGTTCCTTGGAATCCATTATATGAAAGAAGGCTTCGAGGCCTTTCGTGAAGCCTTTGACCTGAGCAAGTTCGCCATTGCCGGCTATCCGGGGCTGTTCCTGTTTGCCCTCATCGGGCTTGCCGCCACGGTGGTCATGCAAAGCTCCCATGCCACCCTGGTGCTGATAATCACCGCTTTGTCCGTTGGCCAGGTTACCTATGAAAACGCGCTCGCCCTGGCCATCGGGGCCAATATCGGCACCACGATCACCGCCATCATTGGCGCCATGAGCGCCAATTACCAAGGCAAGCGCCTGGCCGCCGCACATCTGATTTTCAATGTTATTACCGGGCTGATCGCCATTATCTTTATCTGGCAAATCATCGCCGCCGTGGAATGGATCAGCCGCCATGTCGGAATATCACCTTCTGATTACACCTTGAAACTTGCCGTTTTCCATACCCTGTTCAATACGATTGGCGTCCTGGTGATGTCGCCCTTTGTCACCCAGCTCGTGCGGTTTTTGAAAAAGGCCCTGCCCGCCCCCAAGACAACCATTGTCGAGCCGCACTTCCTCACCGAATCCGTGATCGACTTTCCCGAGACCCTGCTTGAGGCTGTTCACAACGAGATTTTCCATCTTTATGATAACGCGTTTTCCATCTATACTTGCGGTCTCAGCATCGACCCGGAGCTTGTTTTCTCCGATGCCGATCTGGAAGAGGAACTCGGCAAATCAAGAAAGGTGACGCACTGCGATATCGATGCTGAATATCTCAGCCGCATCAAGCCCCTTCATGCCAGCATCGTGGAATTCTCCGGCAATGCCCAGACCCGCCTTGCGCCTGAATTCTCCAACCAGCTTTACGAACTTCGCACCGCCAGCCAGCGCATTGTTCAGGCAGTCAAGGACACCAAGCACCTGCAAAAAAACGTGCAAACCTACATAACCTGCGATAATGCAGCCATAAGGCGCGAATATAATGCCATCCGCATCAATATTGCCCGGATCCTGCGAATCATCGATCGCCTGCACAAGGGCCATGACGCCGATATGTTCAGCCTTGATGAATACAAGCTCGCTGCCAGCGAAAAGCGCAAAACCACCTTGCAAGACCTTGATGACATGATCCGCAAAGGCCAGATCACCGGGGAGATGGCCACCTCGCTGATGAATGATCTGAGTTACTCAAAGGCCATCATCAACAACCTGGCCCGCACCGGGCGGATTCTGTTCCGCGAACGCGACAGCGGTCTGCGCGATGCTGAGGACATGGTCACCCTCGACGATGAAGACATTCACGATCTGGCTGAAGATGAGACGGCATGATTTCAGGGCTGAATATCATAGCATGTCGCCCAAAGTGAGTACCGGTTTTGGGATAAAGACATGCGCTAAACCAATGACTTAAAGCATGTCAAATGAATCGCTAAAGAAAGCGGCATGCTCTAGCTTTCAACAAGGAGCAACCCATGGGACTGAATAAAATCATCAAGAACCTCCAGCAGCTTCTCGACACCGAAAAAAGCCGTCAACTCAAGCGCATCGACGCCCTTCAGGATCTCGTGGACCGGCTGGAGAAAAAACAGGCCAAGTTCACCCGTAAACTCGAAGAGGCCAAATCCGAAAAAGAACTCAAGAAAATCAAGCGCCACATGAAGGTTTGCAAGGCTCAACTCAAAAAAGGCAAGGCCGCACTGGAAGATTTGCAAAAGGAAGCCGAATAAGCCGGATATCCGGCCCCGCACAAAACTTCTCCTGCCCGGATTCCGGCAAAAAAAAGCAAGGCGCGAAGCCTTGCTGTGTTGAGGTTTTCAACCTCTGTTTTCCTGTTCAGACACGCCGCACAGTCAACTGCTACGGCCCTGTGCCTAGCATGGCCCAGCGTGCGAAACCGCAACGCCACACCGGAGTCTCAAGCTCCCAGGTTCTGGATCTCAGCTTCAAGATCAGGAACATTGTTATGAAAACACCGCGCCAGACCTTGAACTTCAGATCTTCTCTTTATGTGCGACATAATAGCGCAGCATGGCGAAGATGTCATTCAATATTTTCAGAAATATTCCAAATCCGGGATTTTCCTGCGCCCTCGCCTTAAAAAGGCTTGATATCAGGCGTGGTTTACGGTTTGTCTGCTTTTCAGCAAGAACGTAAATCTCATCAATGATTCCAAGGTGAACCTTCATGCGGTTATCAAAATACTTTCTCCCTGTTCTGCGGGAAAACCCCAAAGAGGCCGAGATTGCCTCGCACCGCCTGATGTTGCGGGCCGGCATGGTGCGGCAGGCCAGCGCCGGGATATATTCATGGTTGCCGCTTGGCTATACCGTGCTGATGAAAATCCAGAAGATCGTCGAGGAAGAACAGGCCCGCGCCGGAGCCATTGAAATGCTCATGCCGACCATCCAGTCGGCAGATCTGTGGAAGCTCTCGGGCCGCTATGATGATTACGGCAAGGAAATGCTGCGCATCACCGATCGCCATGAGCGCGAAATGCTCTACGGCCCCACCAATGAAGAACTCATCACCGAGATTTTCAAAACCTCGGTGAAATCCTACAAGGACCTGCCACGCAATCTTTATCATATCCAGTGGAAATTCCGCGATGAAATCCGCCCGCGCTTTGGCGTCATGCGGGGGCGCGAATTTTTGATGAAAGACGGCTATTCCTTCGACCTCTCGGCGGAAGAGGGCCGCCACGCCTATCAGAAAATGTTTGTCTCGTACCTGCGCGCCTATGAACGCATGGGCCTCACCGCCATCCCCATGGCTGCCGATACCGGCCCCATCGGCGGCGATCTGAGCCATGAATTTATCATTCTGGCAAAGACCGGTGAATCGGAAGTCTTCTGCCACCGTGACCTGGTGGAAATGCCCGCCCCGCCCGCTGATGTAGATTATGATTCCGACCTTACCCCCATCATTTCCGGCTGGACCGACAAATACGCCGCCACCGAGGAAATGCACGATCCGGCCCGCTTTGAACGCGAAGTCCCCGAAAAAGACCGCATCGCCGCCCGCGGCATCGAGGTTGGCCACATCTTCTTCTTCGGCGACAAATACGCCAAGCCCATGGGCTGCACGGTTCAGGGCGCCGATGGCAAGCCGGTAAACATCCAGAGCGGTTCCTACGGTATCGGCATTTCGCGCCTGGTTGGCGCCATCATTGAAGCCAGCCATGATGAAAACGGAATTATCTGGCCAGAATCGGTTGCTCCCTTCAAAGTGGGGCTAATAAACTTGAAATCAGGCGATGCGCAAACCGATGCCGCCTGCGAGGGGCTTTATGAAAAACTCACCACAGCCGGTGTCGAGGTGCTCTATGACGACACCGGCGAGCGCGCCGGGGGCAAGTTCAAGACCATGGATCTGATTGGCCTGCCCTGGCAACTCATCGTCGGCCCGCGCGGGCTTGAATCCGGCGAGGTGGAACTGAAAAACCGCAAGAGCGGCGAACGTGAAACCCTCACCCTTGAAGCCGCCCTGAACAAACTGACCTAGGAACAAAACAAGCTGGGAAAAAACACTGCCTTGACGACAATTAAACAAACCCGTCCCCTGGCCCGATTTGAATGGATGTTGGCGCTGCGCTATCTGCGGGCGCGCCGCAAGGAAGGATTTATTTCCGTCATTGCCGGTTTCTCGTTTCTCGGCATCACCCTTGGCGTGGCCACGCTCATCATCGTCATGGCGGTGATGAACGGGTTTCGCACCGATCTGATCGACAAGATCCTCGGTGTCAACGGCCACATGATGGTTCATGCCCTTGGCGGCCCTTTCACCGGTTTTGACAATGTGGTCAAGCGCATGAAAAACATCAAGGGCCTCACCTCCATCACCCCGATGATTGAAGGCCAGGCCCTGGCCGCCGGACGCACCGCCTCGGCTGGCGTCATGGTACGCGGCATGCGCGAGGCCGATTTAAGGGCTTTTAAATCCGTTGCCGACAACATCCGCCAGGGCACATTGGATAATTTTGATTCTGCTGAAGGGGTGGCCATCGGCTCGCGTCTGGCCACTGCCCTTGCCCTTGAGCCGGGGAAAAAGATCACGCTGGTCGCCCCGCGCGGCGCTGTCACCCCCTTCGGCACTTCTCCGCGCATCAAATCCTATAATGTTACCGCCGTTTTCGAGGTCGGCATGTCGCAATTTGACGCATCACTCATCTTCATGCCCCTGAGCGAGGCCCAGCTCTATTTCAACAAGGAAAACGCCGTTACCGCCATCGAGGTGATGGTGGAAGACCCCGAGCGGATGGATGATTACCGCGCTCTTGTTGAACACGCCGTTCAAAAACCGATCTATATCACCGACTGGCGGCAAACCAACAAGACTTTTTTCGGAGCCTTGGAAGTCGAGCGCAATGTCATGTTTATCATCCTGACCCTGATTATTCTGGTCGCCGCCCTGAATATCATCTCCGGCCTCATCATGCTGGTACAGGACAAGAGCAGCAACATCGCGATCCTGCGCACCATGGGCGCTACACGCGGCGCCATCATGCGCATATTTGTCATTACCGGCGCCAGTATCGGCGTGGTCGGCACTTTTGCCGGCATGATGCTGGGGCTGGTCTTTTGCTGGAATATCGAATCGATCCGCCAGTTCATCTCGATGCTGACCGGAACCGAGCTGTTCTCACCCGAACTTTACTATCTCAGCACCATGCCCGCCGAAATCAACGCAAGCGAAGTCACAACTGTCGTGCTGATGGCCCTGACGCTTTCTTTTCTGGCAACCCTTTATCCCTCCTGGCGCGCCGCCCGCCTCGATCCGGTGGAGGCTTTGCGCTACGAATGACCAAGATCGCCCCCGGAAAGAGCGCCATCCTGCGCCTGAAAAACATCACCCGGATTTATCATCAGGGCACGAAGGAACTCGTTGTCTTCCGCCGCGCCAACCTGGAAATTTACCCCGGCGAGCTGGTCGCCCTTGTCGGCCCCTCAGGGGCTGGGAAATCCACCCTGCTGCATATTGCCGGATTGCTGGAACGCCCCGATGAAGGTGAAATCGAGATTGCCGGAAAAGATTGCAACACCCTGGGCGATGCCGAACGCACCGCCATACGGCGCGCTGATATCGGTTTTATTTACCAGTTCCATCACCTTCTGCCTGAGTTTTCCGCCCTTGAAAACATTGAAATTCCGCAACTCATCAACGGGCTGAACGCAGGCGAGGCCAAGGAGCGCTCACACCAGCTTCTGACCATGCTGGGCCTTTCCGAACGCGCCGATCATCGTCCCTCGCAGCTTTCCGGCGGTGAGCAGCAACGTGTCGCCATAGCCCGGGCGGTGGCCAACTCCCCCAGGATACTGCTGGCCGACGAGCCAACCGGAAACCTTGACCCGGAAACCTCAAACCGGGTGTACCGCCAACTCCTTGAGCTTGCCCGCCTTGCCGGCCTCTCGGCCCTCATCGCCACCCATAACATGGAACTGGCGCAAAAGATGGACCGCCAGCTTATCATGTCCGGTGGCGAACTGGTCGATATCACGAAAAAGAATTCGTAACCCCCGGTAAAACCGTGTTTCCCACCCTTGAAAAAACTGTTTACAAAAAGAACAAATCATGAACATATAAGAAAAACGGAGGAGGAATCATGAAATCACTTGTTCAGGAAATGGCCGCATTTTCAGCTCTTGCTCTTTTTGGCGCAATGGTTCTGGCCTGGTTGAGCATACTTGCCGCGCCATAAGGACATCACCGGACAGGGCAATCGGGTGAAAAAAACACCCGTTTTCCGGTGGTTTCAGACGTCATTCCTGCGGAGGCAGGAATGACGGTTTTGTTTGCCCGTTAGGCTAAAAATACTGATTAAACAGATGGTTATTCGGTTCACTCATGTAGTTTGTATCTTTCTTGAGGTTCACCCGATTGCCTTGTCACCGGATAACAACTCTTGACTCCCCATGCCATTGCCTGCTCCCCCCAGGCAATCCAGCCGGTAAAACGCTG
>CAZHLV010000017.1:0-12568 GCA_964533415.1 uncultured Hyphomicrobiales bacterium | reverse complement strand
GGAGAGCCGATCTATACATTGGTGGACCCTGAATCGGTATGGGTGCTGGGGCATATCAGCGAAAACCGTTCCGGCCTGATCCGGCTGGGCCAGGGCGCCGAAGTCCGCCTGCGCTCGCGCCCGCATAACCTTTACAGCGGCAAGGTGGCGCGGATTGATATTGAAAGCGACCGGGTGACCGAGGAGCGCCAGGTTTATGTAAACTGCAAGGGCTGCCTTGAGCGCTTCAACCTGGGAGAGCAGGCGGAAGTCTATATCACCACGGCAATTCTTGAAAAGGCGATTCTCGTCCCGGAAAATGCAGTTGATACCTTTGACGAGCGGCAAATGAAGGGCGTGGTGTGGATCCTTGAAAACGGCAAGCTGAAAAGGCAACCGGTTATCTTTGGCCATAGAACGCTCGATGCGCGGTTGAGTATTACCGGTGGATTGCCCAAGGACGCCAAGGTGCTCGTCCGGTTGCCGAAGCTGCTGAAAGAAGGCCGAAGCGCCCGGATCAGGCAGGAGAAAAAAGGATGAACCTGGCCTATCGCGACGTTCGCCATAACCTGGGACGGTTCATTGTTACCTGCATTGGCCTCTCCTTGCTTTTGGGGGTGGTGCTGGCAATGATCGGCATTTACCGCGGCATGATTGCCGATGCGCTGGAACTGGTCGAGACCATGGATGCACAGGTCTGGGTGGTTGAAAAAGGAACCCGTGGGCCATTTGCCGAGGCCTCGCGCATTCCGCTGGACACGCGTGAAGCCGTTGCGCGCATGCACGGTGTTGTAAAGACCGGCGCGGTGACATTTCAGTCCATTGAAACCGAAACCGGGACCTCAAAGCTGCGCCTTTACGTGATCGGCTATGAGCCCGGCGAACTTGGCGGCCCCAGGCGGATCATAAAGGGGCGCGGGCTGACGGGACGCAATTTTGAAGCGGTGGTGGACAGCCGGACAAAACTCGGCCCCGGAGACCATCTCCAGCTTGGCCGCAACAACTACACCATCGTGGGCACCACCGATAATGCCGTCTCATCGGGTGGCGAACCGGCGATTTACCTCTCCCTTGATGATGCTCAAAAACTGCAATACGACCTCTCCCCTTCCGCGGTGCGGCAAGAGCGGGCGCGGGGCGTGAAAATATCCAAATCAACCAATACGGTAAGCGCCGTCATTGCCCGGGTTTCGCCCAATGCTTCACCAGACCATATTGCCAGCATGATCCGCCGCTGGAAACACCTTGCGGCCATGACCGAAGAGCAGCAGGGGCAAATCCTTACCCAGTCGGTGATCGAAAAGGCGCGCAAGCAGATCGGCATGTTTACCGGGATATTGATCCTCGTCTCCGCCGTGATTATCGCCCTTATCATTCACACCATGACCATGGACAAGATTCGCGAGATTGCCACACTGAAGCTGATCGGCGCGCCGGACCGGGTGATTATAAACCTCATTGTCCAGCAATCCCTGGCCATGGGGCTGATCGGCTTTGCCCTTGGCGGGGTGCTGATCTCCAGCGTCAAGGAGTACTTTCCCAAGCGCCTGATCCTGCAACCGGCAGATGGCTTGAGCCTTGCCGGAATCGTGGTGATTATCTGCCTGGTTGCCAGCCTGTACGGGGTATATACCGCGCTGCGCGTTGACCCGGCCAAGGCGCTGGCGGGGTAAGGAACATGGAAAACTTCTCAAAGCCTCTTGTTTCGATCCGCAATCTCTCCAAGCATTTTGGCGAGGGCGAGACCCGGGTTGACGCCTTGCGCGACATCACCCTTGATATTTTCCCCGAACAGGTAATCGGGCTTTTGGGGCCAAGCGGCTCTGGCAAGAGTACGCTGCTCAATGTCATTGGCTGCATTCTTGAGCCCAATAGCGGTGTTTTGCAGCTTGATGGCGAGACGGTTTATGATGGCCGCTGGCTGCGCCCTGACCTGCGCCGGTTACGGCTGGAAAAAATCGGCTTTATCTTTCAGGCGCATAACCTGATGCCGTTCCTGAACGCCATCGACAATATCGCCGTGGTGCTGCATCTGGCCGGATATGGAAGGACTGCGGCCCATAAACGGGCGCAGGAGTTGCTTGATTATCTTGAAGTTGGCAACCGCGCCGATGCTTATCCCTCCAGCCTTTCGGGCGGCGAGGCGCAGCGGGTGGCGATCGCCCGGGCGCTGGCCAACAAGCCGCGCATCGTGCTGGCGGATGAGCCGACCGCGGCACTCGATTCCCAGCGCGCCGGAATTGTCATGGACTTGTTGCGCAAGGTTGCGGTGGACCAGCAAGCCGCCATTGTTGTCGTCACCCATGATGAGAAAATCTTCGACCGTCTCGATCACATCTTCCAGCTTCGCGATGGCAAGCTGGACAGGGAAAACTGAGCGCAAACAACTTCAAAGGAATACCCATGAGCGAGGATAATCACCGCCCCCCACCGCTTTATACCGGCGATCTTGCCCGCCGGGTCGAGGAACTTCTGGAGAGCAAACCCTACCGGCTGGCCACCAATGACCCAGCGTTTCTTGAAGGCGATGACCTGCGCCCGGTACGGCTCCAACTTGAATACCTGAAAACAGAAGAAGCCATGCGGACGCATGGCATTCGCTCGACTATCATCGTGTTCGGCAGCGCAAGGCTGCGTTCAAATGAGCAGCTTGATGCCGAGATCGCGGCGCTTGAAAAACATTTGAATGAAACGCCCGGAAACGAGGATTTGCAAAATCGCCTCGCGGCGCTTGCCCGGCGCAAGGCCTATGTAAGATATTATGATGAAGCCCGGAAATTCTCCCGGATTGTCTCAGCTCGCATCCAGGAAGAAGGCCGCTGTGATTTTGTCGTGGTAACAGGCGGTGGCCCCGGCATCATGGAAGCTGCCAACAGGGGCGCGGATGATGTGGGCGCGCGCTCCATCGGGCTGAATATTGACCTGCCCCGGGAACAGGTTCCCAACCCCTATATCTCGCCCTCTTTATGTTTCCAGTTCCGCTACTTTGCCCTGCGCAAGCTGCATTTTCTCATGCGGGCCAGGGCTCTGGTGGCCTTTCCGGGGGGCTTTGGCACGCTGGACGAGCTGTTTGAAGTGCTCACCCTTGTGCAAACCAAAAAGGTCCCGGCCCTGCCGATCGTGCTGATCGGCAAGGCCTACTGGTCGCGGGTAGTGGATTTTGAATTTCTCGCCGATGAAGGCTTTATCGGGCGGGCGGATCTGGATCTTTTCAGGATCGTCGATACCGCTGAGGATGCTGTCCAGTTCATCAGCGATTTTTATGGCGGAAAACCACCCGGGTAAAAGGAGCGCAAATCATGACCCAACATCAGGATGCGAGCATCAGCTTTTTAGGCGCTACCGGAGAAGTGACCGGCTCATGCTATCTGGTTGAAAGCAACAATGTCCGCTTCCTCGTGGATTGCGGCATGTTTCAGGGCGGGCGTGATGCCGAAGCCAAAAACCGGGGCCAGTTTGCATTTCTTCCGCATGAGATTGATTTTGTCGTTTTGACCCACGCCCATATCGACCATAGCGGGCTTCTTCCCAAATTATGCCGGGAGGGCTTCAAGGGGCCGATTTACACCACTGGCGCCACATCGGAATTGCTCGATATCATGTTGCGCGATAGCGCCCATATCCATGAAAAAGACGCCGAACGCGCCAAACGGCGGCACAAGAGCAACAAGCACGCCTCAATTCCGCTCTATACCATGACGGATGTGGAAAATTCGCTCCGGCAGGTTCGCGCCAGGGCGTATGACAAGACCTTCAAGCCCCATGAAACAATCAAGATTCGCATGCGCGATGCCGGGCATATCCTAGGCTCGGCAATACTGGAGATATGGATAAAGGGGGCTTCCGGCAAGCGGAAACTTGTGTTTTCCGGGGATATTGGCCAACCGGGCAGACCCATATTGCGCGACCCTGTCAAGATCGGCAAAGCCGATTATCTTGTCATGGAATCCACCTATGGCGACCGCCTGCACAAGGCCCTTTCCCCCTCGCTTGACGAGCTTGTCGAGGTTATCAACACCACCATCGTCCACGGTCGGGGGAATGTTATCGTTCCGGCCTTTGCCGTGGGACGAACGCAGGAACTGATCTATTATCTCTATCACCTGACCCAGCTTGGCCGGGTAAAAAACCTGAATGTCTTTCTCGACTCGCCCATGGCGCAGCGTGTCACCGAATTGACCCGGCGCCATGTCGAGCTGTTTGATAAAGAAGCCCAAAAACTGGCGGCCTGGCACCAACATGCCGGCGGCGAGATGAACCTGACTTTCACCCGCAGCGTTGAAGAGTCCAAAGCTATCAATCAAATCCGCTCAGGAGCTATCATCATGTCGGCAAGCGGCATGTGCACGGCGGGGCGGATTTTGCATCATCTCAGGCATGGTTTGAGCCGGCGCGAAAACACTGTCCTGATTGCCGGATACCAGGCCCAGGGCACATTGGGCCGGCGGCTTGTAGATGGCGCCCGGTCTGTACGGATTTTTGGGCAGGATATCCCCGTAAAAGCAAGCATCAGCACGATTGGCGGGTTTTCCGCCCATGCCGACCAACGCGCGCTTTTAGACTGGCTGGACGGGTTCAAGTCCCCCCCAAGACAGGTCTTTGTAACCCATGGTGAAGCCAAGGCCTCGTCAGCCCTGAGCAAACGCATCAACAACCGCCCTGGCTGGCTGGCTCTAACCCCAACCCTTGGACAGACCATCTGGATAAACTGACCCCTTAACCAATTGGCCTCCATGTGGCCAGCGCCGGCAAGAACATGCCGCGCACCACTCCAGCATGCCGCCAAAGCTTACGCGGTCACAAGAATCCCCTCGACAAAAAACCCCGTCCACCCATCTGGCCAAAGATGCGCGAACAGGGTTCCTTTTGTCGATCAGGTATTACATGAAAGCTCAGACCCTTCCCGGTTTTGATTCAATTAAAAACCTGGGTAACTCATCGTATTTACGCACTTCTTACCGCAAAACCGGGGGGCTCGCTTTCGCGAAACACGCTTTAACGGCAGAAACGATAGCGGCCCGAATAGGAAAGGTAGTAACCGGTATCCGGGTTAAAGCTGCGATATTTGCTGGCGCAGTAATTATACCAAGCGGGGGTCCAGGCTGCCGGTGCATAGTAACGGCGCGGTGCATAGTAACGGCGCGGCGCATAATAACGGCGTGGCGCTGGCTGATAATAGCGGCGCCGGTTCTTGCTCAGGTTATGAAGCAGCGCAGCACCGGCCACCCCGGCCAGGGCGCCATAAAGGAAGTTACCGGTCTTGCTCGCCGCCTGCGCCTGGTTGGGGGTTGCCGACATCAGGCCAACCGCAAACAGGGATGCCGCAGCAAAAGTAAAGGCGCGTCCCGTGAATTTGAAAATCGTCATAGAATGTTCCTCCAGTTTCTTAAAGATCTCTCATCCCGTCTCCCGAGCATACTTGCTTATAAGTTGGGCAAAAGAAAGGCGAAACTAAACACAATTTGGTCAACATAACGTTGAGCATTGTTTTTCAAGAACCTTCCGGATTGGTTACTTTCACGCTCTGCCTGATTTGCTCACCGCCTGCCACGTACTCCGGCGTGACGAGCCCGGCAGATATCACCAGTTTCGCCGCTTCTTCAACACTCATATCCAGGGAGATCATATCCTTGCGCGGCAAAAACAGTAAAAAGCCGGAAGTCGGATTTGGCGTGGTGGGAAGAAACACGCTGATAATCTCATCTTCATCACCTTCATCAAGCCGGTAAAGAATCTCGCCCTTGGCATCGGTTGACACAAACACGATGGCATAAAGTCCCTTGCGGGGATATTCGATCAGCCCAACCTCGCGAAAAGACGTATTGCTTTGGGAAATGACCGTCTCGAATATCTGCTTGAGCGCGCTATAGAGATTACGGACAACCGGCATCCGGCCCAGCAATTGTTCCCCCATATCCACGAGCGTACGGCCAAACAGATTGGCCGCCAATGCACCTAAAATGGTGAGGCCAACCAGGACAAAGACGAGACCAACACCTGGAACGTCAAAAGGAAGGTAAGTTTCCGGATTATAAATATCCGGGACCCAGGGCTTGATCCACTCATCAACGATATTGATAAATCCCCAGGTGATATAAACCGTAATGCTCAAGGGCGCGGCAATCACCAGTCCGGTTAAAAAGTAATTGCGCAACCGCGCTCCTATCCCCTTGGTTTTCAATGGTTTATCAACCTTAGCCAAGTCAGAGAACCGGTTTTCCCTTGAGGGTTTTCTGGAGTTCTTTTTCATTTTCAGCCAAAACCACCATGAATCCGCACATTTTACTCCCCTGCAATCTCGCTTCAGGGAATCGGCACCGTTCCTACATAGTTCCTTTGCCGGGAATTAAACAGTCAATACGGCGAAAATAATAAAACCCGGCAGACTATTTGCGCGTCAGAAAACAAGATTGCCCGCGCAGTTTGAGCTTGTTGCATAAAGCAGCCGGAACCTCCGGCGAAGAAAACACCCCAAGCCGGACCCGGAAGATCTCCCCCAGTTTTGCAGACCGGGCCTTTTCCACATAGAGTTCCTTGCCGGCCAGCAAATCACGATTTACCGAAGCAATATGATGCAGGGCAATCTTGGCCGTCTCCAGTGTCCGGCGCGCGGAAAGTTGAATTACATACTTTGCCTTCCCTGTCTCCCACGTCCCCCGCTTCAAACCTGGCATGGCCAATTTACGCAATCCACGAGAAGACCGCCGCATATTTTTCAACTCCTCGCGGGTTGTTCGGGTAGCCAGCATCCAGTCCTTCTCGGCGGCATCTTCGCGCCTGTTTTGCATGGCCGAACGCGGCGCGATAGAACCCGTGGCAAGCATATAGGGCCTTTGCACCGCCCTGCCCGGCATAGCCTTGCGGCGAAAACTCGCGGTTTTTGACCCTAAAGCCGATGCAGGCATAGCCCCGCCAAGCGCCGCCAACATTTGCCGGGCCGGGGTAAAACCTGGTTTATAAGAAAGCGCTTTTTGCAAATTGGCCACGGCATCGCTCTTGCGGCCCAGCGCTTCAAAGGCCTGAGCGCGAATAAAATGAACCTGCGCACGATCACCCGCCTTGTCGCTCAAGGCCCGGTCCAGATCCTTCAAGGCCCGCGTGGAATCACCAAGCCGGATCAGCGCTTGGGCCCGCGCCGAATAGCTCGCTGCCGTTGGCGCAAGACGCACCGCCTGGTTCATATCCTTGAGTGCCTCTTTATGCTGGCTCATCAAAAGGCGTAACTGGCCGCGCCGCACATAAGCCCGGGACTGAAGAGAAACCGGCAATTCATCCAGCCAGATTGCATTGGAGAAATCGGCAATGGCCGGGGTCAGGCGTTTCAACCTCTGATAAGATGTCCCGCGCATGTAAAAAACCTTTGCCAGAATCTTCTTGTCCGCTTTGCCAGAACCAATAACGCGTGAAAAACGGGCAATGGCATCGGCATATCTTCCCGACTGGAACGCGGCCTGACCGGCCTGCACGTCCAGAACCCGCGCCGCCGTTGCAGGAATACTTCCCAAGACAATCCCTAAAAGAGCAAAAAGCCAGCCCCGCATCCTCACGTCCCTCCTGGCAAGAGTGATTCGCCGTATAATCAAGGATTGGCCAGCCCGAAGATAAAATCAAGCTCTTGGCATAACTGAAAGCTGACAGGAATTTAATAGCCACCCCCATTGAAATCGGCAAGATCACATGTTCTAATGAACTTTATACAGGGGCAAAGTATAATAAGAGGGGCCTCATCCTCTCGGTTTTAAGCAGGGACGCGTATATATGGTTCCGCATGAATGGGCTGAAGCAGCACGGGCGCGGCTGCTGGGTCGGTGTTTTCTTTTCACCGCCGGAATATTGGCATGCTGTCTTCTGGGGCTATCCCCCACAATTGCCCGATCAGCCGCAAAAACCTTATCTCCTGAAACTGGCAAAACTTCGCTTGAGGCCCGGCGTGATGCACTTTTTCAGAAGATGTTCTCAGACCCTACAAATCTCGACATGGCTTTTGCCTATGCCACGCTTTCAACCCGGCTGGGCGATTATGAAGGCGCCATAACAGCCCTGGAGCGGATGTTGATTTTTGCGCCGGGTCTGCCACGCATTCAACTGGAACTGGGGGTTTTATATTACCGGCTGGGATCTTACGCTACGGCTGAAGATTATTTTGAGCGCGCTCTTTCTGGAGACAATGTCCCCGATATCGTGCGCCAGCGTGTTTCACTCTATGTGTCAAAAATCAAGAACAAACAAAAACGGCACTCCTTTTCCGGTTCTGTAATGGGGGGATTTCGTGTTCAGTCCAATGCCAATTCAGGCCCGGCAACCTCGCAAATCAACCTGAATGGCGTCACCTACACCCTCAGCCAGCAAAACGTGGAAAAGACCGATGCCAACGCCTTTTTCGCCTCAACCCTACACTATGATTATGATCTGCACCGGCAAGGTGATCTTCTGGAGGCCGATTTCCTGTTTTACGGGGCAAAATATACCTCGCTCAACCGGTTGGACACAGGCGTTGCGGAACTTACCCTTGGGCCCTCCTTCAACATGCAGCGCTTTGGCATTGATAAAACCCAGCTTGGCATTTATGCCATAGGCAACATCGTTGGGCTGAAGGATGATCTTTACTTTGGAACGCTCGGCGCAGGCCTGAGATTTATCAACAGGACCAGCCTTACCCGGAGCTTTCGCTTCAAAACCGAATACCGACACAAATGGTATAACAACACGCCGCTTCGGCCAACCTTGTCAAATCGCAATGGCCATGAGCTTAGTGGTGAACTCTCGGCATCCTCCGTCATTACCCCGCGCATCATGGCGCATGGGAAAGTGCGGCTGGTGCGTGAAAACGTCAAGGCTGTTTTCCTTGACAACCTCCAGGTGGAAAGTGAGGCAGGGGCAACCTTTACCCTTTCCCCGCCTTTCCGGGGAAAGACAGCTTTTAACCGGAACTGGCTGCTTGATCTGACTGGCGGCTATAAATATATCCACTATGACCATCCGGACCCTTCAATCAACGCGGCAAAGAAGCAGAAAAACAATGAATATTTTGCCCGCGCCTCGTTAACTATACCGGTCATTGAGGGAATCAACCTGTTGCCCCAATTGGAATACCGCAAGGTCAGTTCCAATTACGACATCTACAAATACGATAATTTCTCCGCCATGCTCGGTATTGGCTACCGGTTTTGAATCAGGAAGGCCTTGATGAACTATAAAGCAACATTGATCGGCACAATTCTCGGCGCTCTTCTCTCCCTGTCCGCTCACGGCGCCAATGCCAACACCAAGGTAGGCATCACCAGCGCCGTAAATCCCCAAGCTACCGGAACCCCCCTGGGCGGCGCCCCCCGCACTCTCATCTTGGGAAAGAAAATCTTTTATAACGAGCGCATCAAAACATCATCAGATGGAATGGTGCAACTGCTTTTGCTGGATGGATCGGCCTTCACCATTGGTCCGAATTCAGAGCTCCGTATTGACAAATTCATATATGATCCCCGCAAGAAAACCGGGGAAATGGTGGCCAATTTTGTCAAGGGCGCGTTTCGCTTTGTTGGTGGACGCCTCTCCAAGAACAAGGGCGGTGTGACCATCCATACCTCTATCGCCACCCTGGGCGTGCGCGGCGGCGTGGTTTCGGGTCGGGTCGACCCGCGGGGGCGTGAGGGAAACTTCAATTTCCTGTTCGGCGACCAGATGAGCATCGGCACCAACTGCCAGGGCGGTGCAATAACATCCTGCAAGCACGTAAAGAGAGTTTTCCAGAACGGAAATACGGTTCATGTCATCCCCGGCGGCAAGCTGGATTTAAAACGCACAACCCGGCGGGATATAGCCGGCATACAGCACATGCTTGCAGGCAAGAAGGGGCGCAATGGCGGCGTGCGCCGCCCGCCAACCGGCCAAATGGTTGCCCGAAGCGGGATCGGCCACCAAAACTCGGCCCGTCACCCCACAACAAACGCACCTCCCTCCCGGAGCGCCATTCAGGCGACGCCCGTGGTCGAGGTGGAAACCGTAGTGACCAACCCTGCTGCGGCCACCGGGGACAAAACCCGGGAAGATATCACCGAAAGCAACCTGGAAAACAGACGCGAGGTCAGGGGCCGGATTCTGGAATCATCAGATTCATACACCATCAACAGCTCACCACCGCTAACCCTTCCCGAAGCCTGGAGAGTGGGCTTGCTGGGCGGAACCGAACTGACCGATTATAGCGCTTTCGGGGTGATCGAAAATGGTCGCTTGAGAGACGGGGAATATTTGAGCGGCGGCAACCTTCCCTGGAGAACCGGACATTTCGAGATTACCGATGGCGTTGATGGCGCCGGAGGCACGCTTACCGGACGCGGTTACGTCTCTCCCGATGAAACGTTCTTCTTCTATGAAGTTGAAAACAACAATGACCCGGCCAATAACGATGCCGCGGCCATGTTGATCTTCGGTGGCTCAGCCCCCACCAACCTGACAGCGCATGGCAACTTGAGAACCTACGCCATCCAGAGAGATATGTTCCAGGATTCAAAAATCCCCTTTACCCTTGCCAATATCATGGGCCCGGAAACCCTGGCCGTCGTCTCTCCATTTTTCCTGAAGGAACAGGCAAGCGGCACAATCGGGATTTACCCGACCGGCAGCACAAGCCGCACGGTATCCTTGCAAGCCAGCCTGATGATTGACGGAATTGGCCGGGGCCAGCGCTCTCATGTGATGGTCCATGCCGGAACGGTTTTTGACACCGGAGACGGAAACGGCCCCCGGATCAGCACAGCGCTTCGCGGCTCCGTCCGTTCGATTGGATTTCTGCCGATAGCCACCTTCTCCGGCCAGGTTGAGACCTTGCAGGGCCCTGACGGTAATTTCTTTTTCAGTGATAACATGGAAAATTTCATCATCGGAAACGATCCCCGGCATAATGATTCCTTTCACATGAGCGCAGGCTTAATAGCTCCGTCTGCCGACTATAGTGACCCCAGCACCACCTTTATCCTCCCCCAGGTCCATTACGGCACTACCCACCTGGCAACCTTGACCTCCACCACGAATGCCGCCGCCCTCCCCGCGCAGACCTCAAGAATTATGAACGGCTTCGCCGCCGGATTCATGGAACAAAGCGGCGCCTATCCGGGAATCTTCACCGTACTGAGCTCCGGCAATGTCGCAAACACCGAAATCCTGTTTAATGCCTCCACCAACGGGCTGCGCGCAAACCTGGTTTTAGAGAATTATGGATCACCCCATATCAGCGGCTATACCCTTGCTTTTGGCAGTGACCCTTCCCGGGTTGGTGAAGGCCACTCGGCCTTTGTCGACAACGATACCTACGCCGCCCAGCACAACCAGGACGGCACCTTGATCCATTTCTCAAGCGGAAGCGTTCAGGGATTCCCCTCAAATCTGGCGGGTACGACTCCTCCCGAGACCTATTTTCTCGGCAACGAGTTGGTCCCCACCACGAATTTCGCACCAGGCGTCAATTTTTGCGCCTGCAAGTTCCTGGAATGGGGGTATTGGGGCGGACGTATGGAATACGAGAACCCAACATATCCGGGTATTAAAATCCGGGATTTGGCCCATCTGAACACCTGGGTTTCAGGTGTGGTCACCAAATCCGGAAACTGGCCAACCTCAGGTATCGCCACCTATGCCGGCCATGCTATCGCCAATGTCCTGAACATGACCCCCGGCAGCGAAGGGCGCTATCTGGCCGCCGGGAATTTTAACATGAACTGGGATTTTTCCTCGCGAACAGGCCACGCCTCCATCACCGGATTTGATGGCCGAACCATCAATGCACCACATCTTTTCCAATCCTCCAGCCCGACCCCCGATACTTTCGAAGGCTCATTAACGAACGGAGGAAATGGTTCAGGCAAGATTATCGGCGCCTTTGCCGCCGGTCCCGGCAGCCCGGTTCAAGGTGCTATTGGCCAGTTTGAATTCAACGATACAGATTACAAGGCTGTCGGAAATATTATTTCCGAAAAAACCAACTAAAGCATGTCGTTTTCTTTGGGATTAACATGCTTTAAGTGTCCTTCCACTTGATGGAACAGCCCATGGAGGGGATCTGATCCCTGGGGCCATGGCCGGTCTTTGCCACGTTGCTCATGGCATCGAAAAGCTCGCGTTTGGCGCCGGGAACAGCTTCTTTGCGGCTTTCATCGAGACGACCCCGGTATTGCAGACCATCATTGGCGTCAAAGCCAAAGAAATCCGGAGTGCAGACGGCATCATAAGCCTTTGCCACGGCCTGGCTTTCATCATGAAGATAAGGGAAGGTGAAATTATTGGCTTTTGCAAAAACCTTCATATTCTCAAAGGAATCCTCTGGATAAGCCTTGGCGTCATTGGCGCAGATGGCAACCGTCTTGATGCCTTGCGTCTCCAGTTCTTTGGCGGTTTCAACGATCCGGTCGATGACGGATTTCACATAGGGGCAATGATTGCAGATAAAGACGATCAGGGTTCCCTTTTCCCCGCGTACATCATCCAACGTGTAGGTTTTACCATCAACTCCAGGCAAAGAGAAAAACGGAGCCTTCCAGCCAAAATCACAAATCGGGGTTTCAACCGCCATATTCAAATCTCTCCATGTTTACAATTC
>CAZHLV010000016.1:0-10791 GCA_964533415.1 uncultured Hyphomicrobiales bacterium | reverse complement strand
GGTTGAGACCGATTCATCAAAGAGTTCGGTCAGCTTGTCAACCATGGCGCCGCCGAGTTCTTCGGCATCGTTAATGGTCACGGCACGGCGATAATATCGGGTCACGTCGTGGCCGATGCCAATGGCGATCAGCTTAACGGGGGAGGCCATTTCAATATTGCGGATGACTTCCCGCAGGTGTTTTTCCAGATAATTGCCTGTGTTCACCGACAATGTGGAATCATCAACCGGAGCGCCATCGGATATAACCATCAAAATGCGGCGTTGTTCGGGCCGGGCCAGTAATCTTTGATGCGCCCACAAGAGCGCTTCACCGTCGATGTTCTCTTTCAGAATGCCTTCGCGCATCATCAGTCCCAGATTGCGCCGTCCGCGCCGCCAGGGGCAGTCGGCGGCCTTGTAGATGATGTGGCGCAAATCGTTCAGCCGGCCAGGACTGGCCGGCTTGTTGTTGCGCAGCCAGTCTTCGCGGGAATGGCCGCCCTTCCAGGCCTTGGTGGTGAAGCCTAAAACCTCGACCTTGACGCCGCAGCGCTCAAGGGTGCGCGAGAGAATATCGGCGCAGGTTGCCGCTACCATGATGGGCCGGCCCCGCATGGAGCCGGAATTGTCCAGCAGCAGGGTGACGATGGTGTCGCGGAACTCGGTTTCATGTTCGCGCTTGAAGGAAAGCGGCTGCATGGGGTCGATAATCAGGCGAGTGAGGCGCGCCGGGTCTAGCTGGCCTTCTTCAAGATCAAATTCCCAGCCACGGTTCTGCTGCGCCATGAGCTTTCTTTGCAGGCGATTGGCCAGACGGGCGACCATGGATTGCAGATGCGCCAGTTGCCGGTCCAGGGTGGCGCGCAGGTGGGTCAGTTCTTCGGGCGAGGCGAGATCTTCAGCGGGAATCACTTCATCATGGGCGCTGGTGAAAATGTGGTAGTCAGAGCGGATTTTCCAATTGTGGTCCGGGTATTCGGGGCGCATGGGCTGGTTTTGCTCATCGGCATTGATATCGCCATCGGCATCGGATGAGCCCATGGCGTCCATGTCCTGCAACAGGGAAGAGCCGTCACCGGCCTCGGCCCCGGCGCTTTGCATGTCGCCCATCTGGTCTTCGGCGTCGGGTTCGCTGCCCTCTTCGCTTTGCCCTTGCGCGCCTGCTTCGTTGCTTTCACTGTCGGGCTGGTCTTTATCGTCTCCTTCTGCCTCGCCGGGATCATCGCCAAGTTCAAGGGCGTCAAGAATGGACCGGGTGAGCCGGGCATAGCCGTCCTGATCGTCAATCATGCTGGAAATTCCGGCCAGTTCCTTTCCGGCGCGCTCTTCAATCCATGCGCGCCAGGTGTCCATGAGCGGGCGGGCAGTTTCAGGGGGCTTTTTGCCGGTCAGATATTCACGCGCCAAAAGTGCTATTGCCTCATCGAGCGGGGCGGTGGAGGTTTCCCCGCCAGCTTCGGGGGCTTGCCGGGGGGCATAGCGGGCATTGAGCATGGCGTCGAGATTTGCCGCCATGCCGGTCATGGTGTTGGCGCCAAGGGCTTCAACGCGGGTTTGCTCGATAGCCTCGTAAATGGCGCGGCCCTGGGGGTTTTTGGGACGGTGGCTTTTGTGTATTATTTCGTCATGCGCTGTAATGCGCATGGCCGCGGCGTCGGCCTTGCCGCGTAAAACGGCGGCTTCTTCGCCCTCCAGTTCGTGCGAGGGATCCTCAAGCTGGAGCATTTTTCCGGCAAGGGTCGTGCGTGATGCCCCGAAGGTCACTTCGGTTTGCGCATCGGCGGCAATTGCCCGCGTGGCCTGGGCAAGGGCGCGCTTGAAGGCTTCCTTGCGGGTTTCGAGATTTCCGCTCATCAGCTCAGGGCAATGTTGAGACTGGATTCAGGAAGCTCTTCGCCAAAACAGCGTTGGTAGAATTCGGCCACCACGGGGCGCTCAAGTTCATCGCATTTGTTCAGGAAGCTTACCCGGAAGGCAAAAGCGATATCGTCAAAAATTTGCGTGTTTTCCGCCCAGGTGATGACGGTGCGCGGCGACATCACGGTGGACAGATCGCCGTTCATGAAGGCGCTGCGGGTAAAATCGGCAACCCGCACCATGTTGGAAATGATCTCGCGCTTTTCTTCACTTTCGGCAAAGGCCTTGACCTTGGCGAGGATAATGCCCGATTCCATGTCATGGGGGAGGTAGTTGAGGGTGGTGACAATTGACCAGCGGTCCATCTGACCCTGGTTGATCTGCTGGGTGCCATGATAAAGCCCGCTGGTGTCGCCAAGACCGATCGTGTTGGTGGTGGAAAACAGCCGGAAAGCCGGATGTGGGCGAATCACCTTGTTCTGGTCCAGCAAGGTGAGCTTGCCCGAAACCTCCAGAACCCGCTGGATCACGAACATTACATCGGGGCGTCCGGCATCGTATTCGTCAAACACCAATGCAATGTTGTTTTGCAGGGCCCAGGGCAGAATGCCTTCGCGGAACTCGGTGACCTGTTTGCCGTCCTTCAGAATAATGGCATCCTTGCCGACAAGGTCGATCCGGCTGATATGGCTATCAAGGTTAATCCGAACGCAAGGCCAGTTGAGCCGCGCCGCCACCTGTTCGATATGGGTTGATTTGCCGGTGCCGTGATAGCCTTGAATCATCACCCGGCGGTTGTGCGAAAATCCAGCCAGGATGGCAAGGGTGGTCTCGCGGTCAAACAGGTAATCCTCGTCAAGGTCCGGGACATGCTCGCTTGCCTCGGAATAGGCGGGGGCCTGGAGATTTGAATCAATACCGAAGACCTGCCGGACATTGATCTGTGTATCGGGCATTCCAGCATTTTCAGGCGTTTCGAAACTTGTCATTATCTTTCCTAACAAAGGCCAACGGATTTGAGATGGCGGTAGGCGTCAATGATTTCACGTAGCTGGTCTTCAGCGTCACGCGATCCGCCATTGGCGTCGGGGTGGTGGCGTTTGATTAAAATCTTGTACTGGACCTTGATCTGCTGCGGGGTTGCGGTTTCATCCAGTTCCATGATCCGCAGGGATTTGCGCTCCAAGGGGCGGATGGTGCGGCGCCGGGTCCGCCCGCGGGCTTCATCGGTTTGTTCTGCCCCGGAAAACAGTCCATAGCGGTCCCGCATCCGGGTGGCGGGTCTTGCTCCGGGCTGTTTTTCCTTTGACCCCATGGCCCAGGTGGGGCGGTGGCCGGTCAGGGCATCACGCTGGAAATCGGCAACATCGGTATCTTCCATACCGTCAAAAAAATTGTAGCTCTTGTTGTATTGACGGACATGTTCGAGGCAAAAATGGTGATATTCGCCCTTGGCTTCACGGCCTTTTGGGGCTTTATGCTGGGCCGGGCTATCGCATCCGGGCCATTCGCATTTCCGGCCCTGGCGGCGCAGCCGCAAATCATTTTCCGGCTTGATCCGGATGCTGTCGAAGTATTTCGATGTGAGTTTCATGGTGCTGATTGTGGGATATGCAGGATTCTATAGCAATTTTACTCTCGTGCTCTTATCTGGAGAACTTGAGGATTCGCGAAAATGACTCTATCAGGACGCGAAGGGATATCAAATTTTCACGCCAATATCAAAGAGAATGAAGCCATGAGTGTTGCAAAACAAATGCAGGAGAAATTGAGCCGGGCATTTTCACCCTGCGTGGTCGAGGTACTGGACCAGTCGGCCATGCATGCCGGTCATGCCGGATCGCGCCCGGAAGGAGAGACTCATTTTCATGTCAAGATCATGGCTGAAGCCTTTATTGGCAAGAGCCGGGTAATGTGTCACCGGATGGTCAACGAGGTGCTGGAGGATGATCTCAATGGACCGGTTCACGCGCTGGCGATCACCACATCGGTACCGGAAGGCGAAAAGACATGAGTAAAAAACCAAGATATCGCGGGCGGCTGGTTCTGAAAGCCATTGCGCCTGATGATGCGGCGTTTATCGAAGCTCTTGGCGAGGCGCAGTTGCTGACCTCCGGGCTTGCCGGAGGGGGCTGCGCCAATTTTGCCTTCGTCAACAAGAAACGCGAAACCGTAGCCTATGGCGGCTATACGGTTTTTGACCGTATAGCCCTGATGCGCTCTTTTGTCGTCCTGCCGGAATACCGGGGGCTTGGGGTTGGCGCGCGCTTTGCGGCGGCCCTGATCTCGCAGCTCCAGGGGATGAATATCGCCAGGGTGTTCTTGCTCACCGAAGGGGCAGAGTTTTTCTTTGCCACCCTGGGTTTTACAGCGCTTGAACGCGATCAGGCGCCTGAACCGGTTCGTGAGACCGAGCAATTCATCCGCCATTGTTCCGATGAAGCGGTGTTCATGATGCGCCCGCTGGATGAGATGATGAATCTTTCACTGGATGATATTCACCCGGTGGCGCGAAAGGCGGAGTGATCGGAGCTCTTCGGGTTATGGGTTCAACGGGGTTATGCGCAAGGATGTGATCCGGTTGCGCTTGCGTTTGAGTACCTGGAAGCGATAGCCGTAATAGGTGAAGGTCTGGCCGGCTTCGGGAATGGTCTGGGCTTCGTGGATCACCAGCCCGGCAACGGTAGTGGCCTGATCGTCGGGCAATTGCCAGTCCATGGCGCGGTTGAGATCGCGCACCGGGATGGAGCCATCGACATTTACCGAGCCATCGGGCTGCGGGCGCACGCCGTTGATGACCGTATCATGCTCATCGGCAATTTCCCCGACGATTTCTTCCAGGATATCTTCCAGGGTAATCAGCCCCTGAACCTCGCCATATTCGTCCACAACGATGGCGAAATGGGTTTTGCGCCGCAAGAAGGCATTGAGCTGATCTCTCACCGAGGTGGTTTCGGGGACAAACCAGGGCGGCGTGAAGAGCTTTTCCAGCTTGATTTTTTGCGGGTTGTTGCCGGCATCGTTCATGGCCTGGAACAGGTCCTTGGCGTGCAGGACGCCGATGATGTTATCGGGCTCGTCCTTCCACACCGGCAGCCGCGTTATGCCGCTTTTGACCACCCGGGAGATGATCTCGTCGATCGGGGTTTGGGCGTCGATCATCTTCATCTTGGTGCGGTGAATCATGATGTCGGAGACTTCAAGCTCCTGAAGATCAAGGATGCCGCCGAGCATGTCGCGGTCGCGCTTGACAACGCTGCCTTCCTTGTGATGCAGGGCAATGGCGCCGCGAAGCTCGTCCTGGGCAGAAAGGACCGCGTTGTCCTTGCCTGCGCCCAGAGCTTTCAGGGTCAGGCGCACCAGCCATTCAACCGCTGCGGTGATGGGAGAAAAGACCGCGACAACGAGGCGCAGGATCGGGGCGACCGCCAGCGCCATGCGGTCGGGGTTGCCGATGGCATAGGTCTTGGGCAGGACCTCGGCGAAAATCACGACGAGCGCGGTCATCACCACGGTGGCGAACAGAACCCCCTTGTTGCCGAGAAAATGCAGGAAGACGGAGGTTGCCAGCGCCGAGGCGAGAATATTGACCAGGTTGTTGCCAAGCAAGATTGCGCCGAGGAATTTCTCCTTGCTGGCAATCAGGATTTCCACCATGCTGGCGCGGGATGAGCCCTTGCGGCGAAGCTGGTGAATCCGGGCGCGTGAAAGTGCGGTGAGAGCAGTTTCAGAACCGGAAAAGAAGGCCGAGACCGCGAGCAGCAGCACGATAAAAAATAAAGTCAGGGCAATACTCGTGGTCATCGGGTGTCAAGTTTTCCGCTCAGGAAGGATTTGAGTTCATCTCTTGATATATCAGGCGCAATGAAGGATTTGCCAATGCCCCGGGCGAGAATAAAAACCAGCTTGCCGCCGGTGACTTTCTTGTCCTGCTCCATAAGCTCCATGAGCTTTTCCACGCCGGGCAGGGGGCCGGGAATATCGTTTATTGAAACTGGCAGGCCGGCAGCGGCCAGATGGGCGTTGATGCGGCCTGAATCCTGACCTGTGCACAGGCCGCGCCGGACGGAAAACTCAAAGGCAAGGGCCATGCCGATAGCGACCCCCTCGCCGTGGTAAAGCCGGTCTCCATATCCGGTTGCCGCTTCCAGGACATGGCCGAAAGTGTGGCCAAGATTGAGCAGGGCGCGCTTGCCTTGTTCGCGTTCATCCTGCGCCACGATGGCGGCCTTGGCGCGGCAGCTTGTCTCGATGGCGTGGATCAGCGGGGCGGCCTTGCGGGCAAAGACGCTTTTCCAGTTAGCTTCGCACCATTCAAAAAAATCCGGGTTGTCGATCAGGCCGTATTTGACAACTTCCCCATAACCGGCGCGAAACTGGCGTTCGGGCAAGGTGGCGAGTACATCGGTGTCGGCCAGGACGGCAAGGGGCTGGTGAAAAGCGCCCACCAGGTTTTTCCCTTGCGGGGTGTTGATGCCGGTTTTGCCGCCTACCGAGCTGTCCACCTGGGCCAGCACGGTGGTGGGAATCTGGATAAAATTCACGCCGCGGCGAATGATATGGGCGGCAAAACCGGCCAGGTCACCGATAACACCGCCGCCAAAGGCAATGATGACATCACTGCGCTCAACCCCGGCCTGCAACATTTTCTCGCACAGACTGGCCAGCCGGGAAAAACTCTTGCTGGCCTCACCGGGCGGCACAATGATGCTCTTATGGGTGATTCCGGTCCTGTCCAGCGCTGATTGGAGTGTTTTGAGATGCAGGGCGGCAACATTTTCATCGGTGATGATGAGGCTGAACGGGCGTTTGAGATGAGGCGTAATGAGCTTGCCGGCATCTTCAAGCAGTCCCGGACCGATATGAATCGGGTAACTGCGCGCGCCCAAATCGACGTTCAGGATTCGTTTTTGACTATCGGATGTGTTCATTTCAACTCTTGGCCGGGTCCATATGGGCAATTTCCATGATGGCTGCTGTGACTATGGCGTCATGAGGTTCCTGTGTACTGGTTACGGTAAAATCAGCCTGTGCATAGACAGGATAACGCTCATTGATGAGTTTTTTCATAATGGCTTCAGGATCGGGTTCTTGCAGCAAGGGGCGATGGGAACGCCGCTGTACTCTTTCCATCAGGATTTCCAGGCTTGCCTTGAGCCAGATGGAAACTCCCGATTCCTGGATTTTCTCCCGGGTTTGCGGGTTCATGAAAGCGCCGCCACCGGTAGCCAGGACCTGGGGGCCGTTTTTCAGCAAGCGGGAGATCACCTTGCGTTCACCGGTGCGAAAATGTGCTTCGCCATGAGTGGTGAAAATATCGGCAATGCTCTGGCCGGCGGCTTCCTCGATCGCCTGATCGCTGTCAACAAAAGGCAGGCCAAGCCGGGCTGCCAGACGGCGCCCGATCGTGGTTTTTCCTGCTCCCATCAGGCCAATGAGGACAATAGAGCGGTTTCCAAGCCGTTCATGGATCTGATCTATCTCGTGATTTTGTGTCATGAAGGGGGAATAAACCGCTGCGATGGCCTGATTTTTGACTGTTTTGCTGCTGTTTCATATCGGACAGCTTGCCTGCATGCAAGGAATGGAGGATATTTGTTTGTCTTTTGATTTGCAATGTCAGGAAAGAAAACTCATGCCAACCCTGTTCCGTATGCTTCTCGTTCTTATCTTGCTTGGAGGTGGTTTTTTGGGGTTTCTCGCTTATCTGGGATCGTCGCCAGAACCTGTTTCCGAGCTTGTGTCTGTTGATGTGACCTCCCGGATTATCGGCAAGGGGAGCGGCTCCTGAGGAAAATCCGGTTATGAGCGCCAGGATGAACGGTTTCCACCATGTGGAGGCCTTTCTGGAAATGATGAGCGTTGAGCGCGCGGCTTCTGCTAATACGTTGAGCGCCTACCAGGCTGACTTGCGCGATTTTGCTGCAAGCCTTGCCGGCAGGGGGGCTAGTCTTGCCGATTTTGATGCGGGTCATATCCGAAGCTATCTTGCCGGGCTTGAAGCTTCGGGCATTGCCACGTCAACAGCGGCGCGGCGCTTGTCCAGTATCCGGCAGTTTTGCGCCTTTTTACTGGCCGAGCAAATAAGACGCGATAATCCGGCGGAAGTTATTGATAGTCCCCGGCAGGGGCGGTCATTACCCAAAACCCTGAGCGAGGCTCAGGTCGAGGCTTTGCTGGGCGCGGCGCGCGGGGCGGTTGATGAGGCCAAAACCACTGCTGCCCGCGCCAAGGCGTTGCGGTTTCATTGCTTGCTGGAGGTCTTGTACGCCACGGGTTTGAGAGTCAGTGAGCTGGTTGGGCTTCCGGTCTCGGCAAGGGGGATGGATGGGCGGGTGCTTATCGTGACGGGAAAAGGCAGACGCGAGCGGCTTGTGCCCCTTACCCCGTCTGCCCAGGCGGCGATGGAAGCCCAGATCAAGGCGCTCGGGGAAAAACCGGGCCGGTTCCTGTTTCCCTCACGCGGCAAGGCCGGGCATCTGACGCGCCAGAGATTTGCCCAGGAGTTGAAGATCATGGCCGTTCGCGCCGGGATATCGGCGCGGGGGATTTCGCCGCATGTTCTGCGTCATGCCTTTGCCACGCATCTGCTCAATAACGGGGCCGATTTGCGGGCCGTGCAGCAAATGTTGGGACATGCGGATATCTCGACGACCCAGATTTATACCCATGTGCTGGAAGAGCGTTTGCGTGCTCTGGTGGAGACCCATCACCCCCTGGCGAAAACGAAATGAACCTTGTGGTGAGTTTTTCCCGACTTACGCCTTGACAGGCCGGGGCGGGGAGGCCACTTTCGCCTGCAAGCGATGAGTGTAAAGTTATAAAATGCGTACCTATCTTGATTTTGAAAAATCGGTTGCGGAGCTCGAAGGCAAGGTTGCGGAATTGCGCGCGGTTGCCGCTGATGGACCGTCAGTTTCGCTTGACGAGGAAGTCTCCAAGCTGGAAGCCAAGGCGCAGGATGCTCTCAAGAACATCTACGCCAACCTGACCCCGTGGCAGAAAACGCAGGTTGCGCGGCATCCGGCGCGGCCGCATTTTTCCGATTATGTGTCGAAGCTGATCGATGATTTCACACCCCTGGCCGGGGATCGGCGTTTTGCCGAAGACTGTGCAATTATCGGCGGGTTCGGGCGGTTTCGCGGCCAGAGCGTCATGGTGCTTGGCCATGAAAAGGGCTCTGATACCGAAAGCCGCCTGAAGCATAATTTCGGGATGGCGCGCCCGGAAGGTTACCGCAAGGCGGTGCGCCTGATGGAGATGGCGGACAAGTTCTCAATTCCGGTCCTGACCCTCATTGATACGGCTGGCGCCTATCCGGGGATTGGCGCGGAGGAACGCGGGCAATCCGAAGCCATAGCGCGCTCTACAGAGTGTTGTTTGCGGCTCCAGGTGCCGTTGCTCAGCGTTGTTATCGGTGAAGGCGGATCGGGCGGAGCGGTGGCGATTGCCAGCGCCAACCAGGTCCTGATGCTGGAGCATTCGATTTATACCGTGGCTTCACCCGAGGCGGCGTCCTCGATCTTGTGGCGCGATGCTTCAAAGGCCGAGGATGCAGCTAATTCCATGCGGATCACGGCGGAAGACCTGAAAGGCTTTGGGGTGATTGACGAGATTATCCCGGAACCGGTTGGCGGGGCGCACCGTGATCCGGTGCAGGCCATTGTTTCGACCGGAAACGCCATTGAAACAGCCTTGCGGGATTTGAGCGCCATGAGCGGTGATGAAATCTTGCAGCACAGGCGGCAGAAATTTCTCAATCTCGGGCAATCTCTCTAAAAATTGATAGAGTGTTAACGCCCTGTATACGCAATTGCGCTCGAATGATGATTCGATTCGTGAGATAAGGCGGGCATGACACTTATGAAAAAATGCTTGATGGTGGTTATGGCCGTGGTTTTCAGCCTTGGCCTTTCGGGCTGTTACAGCGGCAAGGATCCGGCCATGGCGCCCTTGTCAAAGGCCGTTCTGGCGGAGTTGGCGCTGAAGAAGCTGAGGCCGGGGAATCCCCTGTTCGTACGTATTTTCAAGGAAGAGAATGCTCTTGAGGTCTGGATGCGCGGGCGTGGGTCTGAATACAAGAAGTTCAAGACCTACAAGATCTGCAACTGGTCGGGTAAGCTGGGGCCAAAGCTGAAAACCGGCGACAAGCAAGCCCCGGAGGGGTTTTATGTCATCAAGCCGGGGCAGCTTAACCCCAATTCGTCTTATCATCTTTCTTTCAATCTGGGTTTTCCGAACCTGTATGATAAAGCCTATGCGCGCACGGGGTCTTACCTGATGGTGCACGGGGATTGCAAATCCGCCGGGTGCTATGCCATGACCGATGCGCAGATCGAGGAAATTTACGCCCTGATCCGGGAAGCTTACCGGGGTGGGCAGCGTTATTTCCAGGTGCATGCCTTTCCGTTCCGCATGACGGACGCCAATATGCAGCGTTATCAAGGTCATCGCTGGTATGCGTTCTGGCGTAATCTCAAGGAAGGGTATGATCTGTTTGAGCGTGACCGGATCCCGCCGGGGATCGGGGTTCTGGACAAGCGCTATGTGTTCAATATTCCCGGAGAGGCCGATCTTTCCGGCGCTGTCAGCAAGCTTTTGATTATCGCCAAGGACTCAGGCGCCTGAGCTTTAACCTGTAGCTGGATATTCTACAGGGGCCAGAACAGCAAGATGGCCGGGATGGAGACCACGATAATCAGGATTTCCAGGGGCAGTCCCATGCGCCAGTAATCACCGAAGCGATAGCCCCCCGGTCCCATTATCAAGGTGTTGTTCTTGTGCCCGATGGGGGTGAGAAAAGCGCAGGAAGCGGCAACGGCGACGGTCATCAAGAACGGGTCCGGGTTGACATTTAGCCGGGTGGCGATATCCACTGCGATGGGGGCGGCAATGACCGCTGTTGCGGTGTTGTTCATGACATCGGAGAGGGTCATGGTTACCACCATGAGC
>CAZHLV010000015.1:0-37230 GCA_964533415.1 uncultured Hyphomicrobiales bacterium | reverse complement strand
ACCCGTGACATTCTCGATCCCCGTAAAGGTGTCGCCTTCCGCATCGCCCCCCGTGGCCGTGCCAGCCCCAAGATCAACATTCACCGCCTGCGCCGAGCCCGAATAATCAACACGGTCCGTCCCCGAACCACCGCTCAGCGTGTCCGCCCCGGCCCCGCCATTGAGCGTATCATTACCCGTCCCGCCATCAAGAACATCATCGCCCGCGCCGCCGCTCAGAACATCACTGCCAGCATCACCGGTTAATGTATTCGCCGAGGCGTCCCCCGTCAGCGTATCATCGCCGCTCGTCCCGGTGACATCCTCGATGCTGCTGAACGTATCCCCGTCCGCATCGCCCCCGGTGCCAACCCCCGTCGCAAGGTTGACCGTAACCGCTGTAGCCGAACCCGAATAATCCGCGCTGTCCGTGCCCGAGCCGCCATCAAGAACATCGGCCCCCGCGCCCCCTTCCAGCGCATCATCACCGGTCCCGCCTTGCAGCGTATCATCGCCAGCCCCACCAACAAGCGTATCGTTCCCCGCACCGCCGCTCAGGATATTAGCCGCAGCATCACCGGTAAGGGTATCACCCTGAACCGAACCAGCTACATTCTCAATGCCGCTCAATGTATCGCCCTGGGCATCGCCTCCAGAAGCAATCCCTGCGCTCAGATCGACCGTCACCGCACTGGAAGAACTGCCATAATCCGCCGTATCGCTGCCTGCGCCACCATCAAGCGCATCGCCCCCCGCGCCGCCAGCCAACGTATCATCACCAATACCGCCATTCAGCGTGTCGGCATCAGCCCCGCCATTCAGGATATCATCGCCTGCATCACCGTTCAGCGTATCATTACCGCTTGAACCGTTGAGCGTATCATTACCGGTACCGCCCGAAATCGTATTGGCATTGCCATCACCGGTCAGCGTATCATCATTGGCCGAACCGGCCAGGTTTTCAATACCGTTGAACGTATCGCCTTCAGCATCGCCGCCTGTACCGGTACCGGCGCCAAGATTGACCGTAACCGCCGCCGCCGAAGAGCTGTAATCAGCCGTATCCGTGCCCGCACCGCCGCTCAGCGTGTCGGCCCCCGCGCCGCCATCAAGCGTATCATTGCCAACCCCGCCGCTCAGAACATTGGCATTGGCATCGCCGCGCAGCGTATCGGAATAAGACGAGCCGGTGACATTCTCGATCCCGCTCAGGCTGTCGCCATCAGCATCTCCGCCAACTCCCGTGCCCGCGCCAAGATCAACGCTCACCCCGGCCCCAGAGGCCGAGTAATCCGCCGTATCCGTACCTGCTCCGCCATCCAGCGTATCAGCCCCGCCAAGGCCCGTCAGCGTATCATTCCCCGCACCGCCGCTCAGAACATTGGCGTTCCCGTCACCCGTCAGGCTGTCCGCGCCTGCCGAGCCCGTAACGTTCTCAATCCCCGTGAACGTATCGCCCTGCGCATCGCCGCCAGAGGCCGCAGAGGTCGAAAGGTTCACCGTCACCCCGGCCCCGGAGGCCGAGTAATCCGCCGTATCACTGCCCGCGCCGCCGCTCAGCGTATCGCCCCCCGCGCCGCCGCTCAGCGTGTCATCACCCGCGCCGCCGCTCAGAACATTGGCATTGGCATCACCCGTCAGCACATCGGCCCCCGCCGAGCCCGTCACGTTCTCGATGCTCGTATAGCTGTCGCCTTCCGCATCGCCCCCGCTGCCCGCGCCCGACCCAAGATCAACCGTGACCGCGCTGGCCGAGGCCGAGTAATCAACATCATCCGTGCCCTCGCCGCCCTGCAACTCATCGGCCCCGCCAAGACCAACAAGCGTATCATCACCAGCCCCGCCAACCAGGACATTGGCATTCCCATCACCCGTCAGCGTATCGGCCAGCGCCGAGCCCGTCACGTTCTCGATATCCGTAAACGTATCGCCTTCAGCATCCCCGCCGCTGCCCGTGCCAGCCCCAAGGTCAATACTCACAGCCCCCGTGGACGCCGTGTAATCCACGCTGTCCGTCCCCGCGCCGCCGCTCAGGACATCAGCCCCCGCGCCGCCCGTCAGCGTGTCATTGCCATCACCGCCCAAAAGCGTGTCATCATCAGCCCCGCCATCAAGAACATCATCGCCCGCCCCGCCATCAAGCGTATCAGCTCCCGCGCCGCCCGAGATATTGTCATCGCCCGCACCGCCATCAAGCGTATTGACGCCGGCACTGCCGGTCATCGTATCATTCAGCGCTGAACCGGTAACATTCTCAATTTCTGAAAACGTATCACCCTCGGCATCGCCGCCGGTTCCAACGCCCGAAGCCAAGTCAATATTCACCGCCAGCGCCGAGCCTGAGTAATCTACCGTGTCCGTACCGCCACCGCCAACAAGCGTATCGGCATCAGCCCCACCGATCAGGATATCATTCCCCGTACCACCATTGAGGACATCATCACCCGCACCGCCGGTCAGCGTATCGGCATCAGCCCCCCCCAGCAATGTATCGGCTCCAGCCCCGCCATCAAGGATATCAACGCCTGCTGCACCATCGAGCGTATTTGCCGCATCATCGCCGATCAGCGTATCACCCAGCGCCGAGCCGGTCAGGTTTTCAATTCCGCTGAAGCTGTCGCCATCGGCATCACCGCCTGAACCAGTACTTGTCGCCAGGTTGATGGCAACAGCACTGGTCGAATTGTTGTAAAGGGCCGTGTCGGAGCCAGCCCCCCCGATCAAGATATCCGCGCCCGCGCCCCCTTCAAGCGTATCATCATCAAGGCCGCCATCAAGCGTATCAGCACCATCCCCGCCAATCAGGGTATCATCGCCTTGATTACCGCGCAGTTGGTTCGCCCCGGCATCACCGGTGAGCGTATCAGCAAGAGCTGAACCATAGACATCTTCAATTCCGCTCAAGGCATCGCCCTGGGCATCGCCACCCGAACCAACACCATTTTCCAGAGAAATAGTGACCGCCCCTGACGATGAGCTGTAATCGGCAATATCACGCCCGGAACCACCATCAAGCGTATCAGCCCCTGCACCGCCATCAAGCAGATCATCGCCCGCGCCGCCCAGCAGGATATCAATACTCCCGCCGCCAAAAAGCCGGTCATCACCCGCTTGGCCATCGAGCGTATTCGCCGAAGCATCGCCGGTAAGTGTATCATCATAGGCTGAACCGGTAACACCCTCAATGCCGCTCAGACTATCGCCAGTAGCATCGCCGCCGGTATTGGTGCCGGCGGCCAGATCAACATTCACGGCTGAAGATGATGAACTGTAATCAGCCGTATCGGTCCCGAGACCACCGGCAATCACATCCGCCCCGGCGCCGCCCGAGAGCGTATCATTGCCTGCCCCACCATTGAGCGTATCGTCGCCTGCGCCGCCGGCAAGTATATCATTGCCGGAATCGCCATTCAGGATATTTACAGCCGCATCCCCTGTCAGGGTATCGTTGTGGGCTGAACCATCAAGGTTTTCGATCCCGCTCAGCGTATCGCCCTGGGCATAACCACCGCTGCCGGTATTGGTTGCCAGACTGACATTCACACCGCTCGTCGAAGCCGAATATCCAGCAGTATCAATGCCTGCCCCGCCTTGCAAAATATCGGCGCCAGCTCCACCCGCCAGCATATCATTGCCATCACCGCCGCTTAAAGTATCATCACCAACCCCGCCGCTCAGGGAATCATCCCCCAGACCACCTGTCAGGATATTATCACTGACATCACCAATAATTGTATCATCAAGCGTGGAGCCGGTAACATTCTCGATACCCGAGAATGTATCGCCCTCCGCTGCGCCGCCTGTCCCGGTTCCACTTTGCAAATCAACATTAACCGCCCCTGACGATCCTACATAGGTTATGGTATCAACACCGGCGCCGCCCGTTATGACATCGGCGCCATCACCGCCTTCCAGATTGTCATCGCCCGCACCGCCATCAAGCGTATTATCGCCGCTATTGCCAATCAGCGTATCATTGAAGCTGGACCCCCTAATCCCCTCAATACTGCTAAAACTGTCACCAGCAGCATCACCACCCGAAATCAGGCCTGTATCAAGGTTGATGCTGACAGCCGAAGCCGAGCCGCTGTAATCGACAATATCCGTGCCTGTTCCGCCATCAAGCGTATCGCCGCCCGCACCACCAACAAGGACATCATCGCCTGCCCCGCCGGAAAGAACATTGGCGCTGTCATCCCCAACAAGAATATCATTATGCGCCGAACCCCCAAGATTTTCGATACCACTCAGGGAATCGCCCTGGGCATCACCCCCGGACCCGGTTCCCGTATCCAGATTCACCCAAACCCCGGCCGTTGAAGCGGTATAATTGGCCGTATCATTGCCCGCACCGCCTTGCAGGATATCCGCCGCCCCGCCGCCGGAAAGAACATCATCACCAGCCCCGCCGGCAAGCGTATTGGCTTCAGAATCGCCGGTTAGCGTATCCGCCTGAGCCGTGCCAATAATATTCTCAACCTGGCTTAACGTATCTCCCTGGGCATCACCGCCCAGACCCGTTCCAGCCTCAAGATTGACCGTAACACCCGCAGCGGATGCCGAATAATCCGCCGTGTCCGTGTTTGCCCCGCCGGTCAGATTATCAGCACCCGCACCGCCAATGAGCAGGTCATTGCCCAAACCACCATCCAGGGTATCAGCCCCCGCACCGCCATCGAGAGTATCACTGCCCGCACCGCCAATAAGCGTATTGTCCTGGGCATCACCGGTCAGCATATCGGTTTTTGCCGAACCGATCACCCCTTCGATATTGGAGAAACTGTCACCCTCGGCATCACCGCCTGAACCCGAACCCGTCCCCAGATTAACCGTAACCCCGTAAAATGACTCGCTGAAATCCGCCAGGTCAACACCATCGCCGCCATCCAGAACATCGGCGCCGCCACGGCCCTCCAGCGTATCATTGCCAGCCCCGCCCAACAGGGTATTGGCGCCGGAATTACCGCTCAAAACATCGCTCTGCGCACTGCCGATCAGGTTTTCCACCCGCGTGAACGTATCGCCTTCAGCATCCGATCCGGTACCGACACCGCTATCAAGATCAATATTCACCGAGCCTGAGGCTGTTGAATAATCAACGGTATCACTGCCCGCGCCGCCCAGGAACTGGTCCGCTGCCGCCCCCCCGACAAGCATATCATCACCCGCGCCGCCATCAAGAACGCTACCCCCGCTGGCCGCTACCAATGTATCATCAAAACCGGACCCGGTTACATTCTCGATACTGCTGAACGTGTCTCCCTGCGCATCACCGCCCGAACCAGTACCCGTGGCCAGGTTGATGTTTACAGCACTGGCCGAAGAGACGTAGCTGGCCGTATCCGTACCGGTCCCACCGTCCAATGCATCAGCCCCGGCCCCGCCAATCAGCGTATCATCACCGCCCCCGCCATCAAGCGTGTCAATGCCATCTTGTCCATTCAGAATATCAGCACCGCCCAAGCCTGAAATCTGGTCATCACCTGAGCCTCCATCAAAAGTCTCATCCGCCCCGGTTCCGGTCAGGGTATCCGACAAGCTGGTGGCAACCACATGCTCGATATTACTCAGCCTATCCCCGTCCGCATCGCCGCCAGTGGCCACGGACCCATCAAGATTGAGCGTTATCGCCGAAGATGAAGCTGAATAATTTGCCGTGTCAAAGCCCGAGCCGCCATCGAGAACATCTGATCCGGCCCCGCCGCTCAGCGTATCATCGCCAGCACCGCCCAGCAGAACATTTGCACCGCTGTCGCCTGTCAGAAGGTCAACATGGTCAGAACCGGTTATATTTTCGATCTGGCTCAAGGCATCGCCGCTGGCATCACCACCCGACCCCGTACCGGTGGAAAGATCAACATTGACCCCTGAAGCTGAAGCGGAATAATCAACCGTATCCGTACCCGTCCCCCCGGTCAGGATATCGGCGCCGGCAAGCCCGGCAAGCGTATCATTGCCGCCCCCACCGATAAGCGTATTGTTGTTCGCATCACCGGTAAGCGAATCGTCAAAAGCCGTCCCTGTTATGCTTTCAATATCCGTCAGGGTATCGCCTGTTGCTTCACCGCCAACATTCACACCCGTGGAAAGGTTGATTGTAACCGCTTCGTCCGAAGAGTTGTAATCAACCGAATCATTGCCCGCACCGCCATTTAGAACATCGGCGCCAACGCCGCCCTCAAGAACATCATCCCCCGCACCGCCGGAAAGATTATCATCTCCATCACCGCCAACGAGAACATCATCACCGTCCCCGCCATCAAGCTCATCCGTCCCATCGCCGCCATCAAGCGTATCATTTCCCACGCCGCCGCTCAGGGAGTCATCATCAACCCCGCCGCTCAGCGTATCATTGCCAAGCCCGCCATCCAGCGTATCATCACCTTCGGCCCCGCTCAGCGTATCAGCTCCCGCGCCGCCCGAGAGCACATTATCAACCTCGTTGCCGGTCAGGATATCACTCAGGCTCGAACCGGAAAGATTTTCAATTCCATTGAGAATATCCCCGTGAGCATCCCCGCCCACACCGCTGCTGGTCGCAAGGTTGACTGTAACCGAGGCCACCGAATCCCCGTAATCGGCGGTATCTACGCCCTCGCCGCCAAAAAGCAGGTCACTGCCGGCGCCGCCCGAAAGCGTATCATTGCCAGCATCGCCATTGAGCGTATCATTGCCCGCCCCGCCTTTGAGTGTATCATCGCCAGCGCCGCCATTCAGAACATTTACCGAAGCATCGCCCGTCAGGGTATCGGCAAAGGCCGAGCCATCCAGATTCTCAATATGGCTCAGGCTATCCCCCGCCGCATCACCGCCAGAACCCGTTCCGGTCGCCAGGTTGACATTCACACCGGCAGAAGATGTACTGTAATCGGCCAGATCCGTGCCATCCCCACCATCCAGCGTATCGCCACCACCAGCGCCAATCAGGGTATCATCCCCGCCTTCACCCTTAAGAATATTGGCATTTCCATCACCGGTGAGCGTATCGTCAAAACCTGATCCGGTCAGGTTCTCAATGCCACTCAACATATCACCATCAGCATCGCCGCCCGTTCCGGCACCACTGACCAGATCGACATTCACAGCCTCATCAGAGCTACTGTAAACGGCAGTATCTGCCCCACCGCCCCCTTCCAGCGTATCGGCGCCGGCGCCGCCGATCAGGATATTATCTCCCGCATCCCCCGCAAGATGGTCGGCAAAGCCCGATCCTTCCAGGGATTCCACATTTGTCAGGTTATCAGATTCAGCATAGCCACCCGAGGCGCTGTTCGCGGCCAGATCAACCGTAACCGCCTCGTGGGATTGTTGATAGGACACCAGATCGGCGCCACTGCCACCATCAATGGAATCGCCGCCAGCCCCGGCATAAATCGTGTCATCACCGGCCCCGGCATCAATGATATTTCCAGTTGGATTTCGTGAAAGAATAAAAACTTTCTCATCCGTCACCGTATCTAGAAACTCGGCATCCTCAGCACTATTCACATCGCGAATGGCGAAACGGGCCGTTGCCGAAGTTTGCCCTTCCTGTGCCCCATTGGAAACCGTGTAATCAATATTGAGTGAGAAAGTTGAGAGGAAACCATTTCCATCAGGCACGGCATTGCTGTCCGGCAACTCGTAACGCAGTTTGACGAAAATCTTGTTGGGATCATCCTGGTCCGGCGTGACCAGGAATGTTCCATTGTCATCGGTTGATTCGAGTACTGAATAACCATCAGGAAGCCCGCTAATCCGCGCTGAAGTCGGTGTCCAGCCAGCTTGCGGCATGGTAGCGTTGATTTCCAGCAAACG
Organism: uncultured Hyphomicrobiales bacterium; assembly: GCA_964533415.1. Lineage (GTDB taxonomy): Bacteria > Pseudomonadota > Alphaproteobacteria > Rhizobiales > BM303 > BM303. Next base: position 29,454 of record CAZHLV010000015.1, on the reverse strand, counting down.
CACAAAACTGCCCGAGGGCATGGCCGTGGGATCATCAGCATAAAGGACATCATCCCCGCTGCTCCCGTTCAGGCGCTCCGGTGTGCTTTGCACCGAATACGTATCATCCGTAACCGCTTCCGGGATCGCGCCGCTGCCCCGGACCTCCACACCGCCGCCCGGAAGCGCTGAAGTACTCTGGTCGGCAACCCCGAGCAGGCGGATATCAACACTGGAGACCGGCAGGTCAACCATTCCCGGACTAACCTCGTCCACAGGCGGGGCGCTCGATGAATCATTGCTGGTATTTTCATCAACGATATCGGCGACCTTTTCCTCGATCCGGGTCCGGCTTTCTTCGGCCTCCCCATCGCCCTCGCCTTCAATATTCTGCTCTTTCTCCTTCGATGATTCGGTCGAAAATTCCTGCCCCTTGGATTCTACAGCCTCAGCCTGGGAAGGAGACGCCTCGCTTTGGGATTCAGATTCTGACTCCGATGATTTTTTCTCCGCATCGGATTCCTCCTCGGCGCTGGCTGAAGAAAAACTGGCGGATTCAGGAACATTTGATGTATTGAAATGACCAATCCGGGCGAGGATATTTTCCGATGAAACTTCCAGGCCAGAAAATTCCATGCTCCGCGCCACATCGGTGGTGAGCTGCATGCCAAATTCAAGCAGAATGATCTTGGCCCCATCCGGGAAGGTAATCACCAGGTCAACATCAGTCAGCGAGAATTTCACGTCATCGAGTGAAAAATCAAAAAGCAGCTTGGCCTCATCCTTGACAGTAAGGACTTCGGTAGAACCGGAATCCGGCTTGGCAATGTGACGCACATCCCCGGCCAGATCAGAACCAGCCGCCTGCCGGATATCCGTCAGGGTGCTTTGTTCATTTTGTTTTTCCGCCGTTTCAGTCTTGGGAGAATTGTTGGTCTTGACAGGACTCATAACGCTACTCTTCCATCAGGTTCAAAAATCCGGCGCAATACAAATACCGGATTCCAAGTCTGGCCCGTAGATGACAAGCGAATCATGAACCTTCCGCCGAACGCATCTCGGGCAGTGTCTGAAGATGGAGATTCGAGGATAATAGCTAACAAAATACAAACGGAACGAAAGAAAAATCGGGTTAACAGTTGAATATAATTATCATAAATTTATGAATAAAATATATTAATATATGTTAAAATGAATAAATACTATAATGTAGCTATTTGTATTCATATTATAATTAATTTGCAGTCCATCAATACATACGTATAATTGCAATTAACATTGGTTGTGCCAAGGGAATATACAGAAAGTAGCGCTCTCGTATGACGCGTTTTTACGCCTTCGCCATACCCGGATCCACCCGTGAAAACCACGGGAAAAAACCCGTATCATGGCCTGAATACTTGCCCGGTCAACCACGGTAGAACGAGTATAACCGGCCCTACCCTCTCCATTTCGTAAAAAGAGTGTTCCATCAAGAGAATATCTATTCAATTTCCCTTGGCCATTCCCTCGCTAAAACCAGCCAAATTAACCGATCATTAAGGTTAATTCTTTCTAACATATATAATGTGCAGGGTAGGATTCTGCGCCGATCGAAACACCGATTAAAACGCGAAGGGCGAGCGGACAATTTTAGAATTCCGGAATACAGGCACACCGTGTCACAATGCGCGGATATGGCTGCTGGTGTTTACCGGTTTGTCAGCCCTGACGCTTGCCTTCGGAGCAAACCACGCCAAGGCGGCAAAGTGCCGGGTTGTCAAAGTGCAGCCCGCCAGTTCCAGCACCAGGCCATGCCCCTCCTCACAGGCCAACCCGTTTTTGAGAAAACAACTTCTGACTGGGTTTCTAAACGCCAATGATCGGCCCGCGATCACCTTTGCGGCACGCACCGCCCACCCGTCCACGCCGGATAATCCCCGCAAGCAGACGGCAAAGCGCGGATCAGGAAAAACCAAAGCGCCGATAAAGCACAAACTGATACAAGGACTGATATCCGAACCCCGGATTATCCGATCACCAAAACCTGCAAACAAATCCCTTGTTTCCAAAACACTGCACAAGCAGGAAAAAGCCAAGAAGATCTCCAGGCCGATAACACCCGCTCGCAAGAACAGAAAAAACAAGTCTTCGAGAATCGCCAAGCTTGCCCCGGTAACGAACACGCTCATCCGTGGTTTAATGCTCGCGGACCCGCTTTTGGCGCCCAATTCAGCCCGCAAATCCATCACCCGGGCCAGTTCCAAGGCGGGCCGGATTAAAATCATAAAAAGCCTGCCGGCAAAATCCGGTCTGCCTTCCAAGCGCGTCCGGAAAAAACACATTACCAGAATGAGCCCCGATTGGAACGCCTTGCCAACCCCAAAGCGTTCCGCCACACTACTCATCCCCGCACAACCAATAAAATGGGAAATTACCTCCTCCCGCAAAACCAGGCACGCAAACAAGGTCCGCCAATCAATCGGCTTGAAAAAAACCGGGCTCGCTTCTGTACAACGGTTGAAGACGCGGTTGATTACCGGTCTTGTTACGCCGGTTTTGCCGCTCCCCAAAGTATCTGCGCCCGCAAGCCCTACCGCCGTGGCCAGTTCCACCTCTTTCCTGAAGGGAAAAATGGTTGACGGCCTGATTACCGGCAGCACGAATATCCTCCTTCCCCCCCCGGGCCTGAAGCGCAAGCTGGAAACCGGATCCATTGCGGCTGATTACATGGATTCGCGCGCGCGGTACCTGCATGACGGCGGCCCGATGAATCTGGCAGAAATCGTCGCCAAGACCATTCTGGAGAATCCCGAGATCGGCATTGCCCGCGCCCGGGCCGAAGATTCCAAACATGCGATCGGAGTCGCCAAGGCCGCCCTGTTTCCCAAGATCGATCTCAGCCTGGCCACCGGCTTGGAAAACACCTACTTTGTCAACAAAACCAGCAAAGGCGTCCGAAGGCAGGAAGCCAGCATAACAGTCAAGCAAAACCTGTTTGATTTTGGCAAGACATCCAGCGATATCGCCAGGGCCCGCGCCCTTTTGGCTTCGGCCAAGCTCCACCTGGTGGACAAGACCGATGAAATTGTCCTGAACGTGGCTTCGGCTTACCTTGATGTTCTGGAAGCCCGCCGCTTTGTCGGGATCTCCCGGCAAAATGTCGCCTCGCACAAAAAGCTCTATAAACTTGTCAAGGCCAATGAAGAAGGCGGCAACGCCACGGCCGCCGACACCAAGCGCGTTGCCTCAAGGCAGGAAAGCGCCAATGCCAATCTCATTGACGTGGAATCCAAGCTTCAGGCCGCCAAGGAAGAGTTCCGCAAAATCACCAAGCTCTACCCAGGACGTCTCGCCCCGCCACCGGAATTCAACAACAAGACCTTTTCCAGCGATGAAGCTGAAATCGAGGCCAAGTTGGCGCAAAACCCCATCTTGCTGTCCATCCTTGAAGATATAAAATCCCTGCGCCGGCAACTCTCCGCCGCCAAGCGCGGCCGATTGCCAAAACTTACATTTGAAGGCTATGGCAATTCCAAGAAAAACATCAGCGGCTACAACGACCGGGCGCATGATTTCCGCGGCATGATTAAGCTGAGTTATTCCCTGTTTGACGGCGGCGCCAAGCATCACGGCATCATGCAGATCAAGGCCCGCATCCAGGAAAATGAACTGCGCTACCAGCAATTGCGCAACGAATTGCTGCAAGAATACAAGAACAGCGCCCAGACCGCCAATGCCAGCTTCTCGAAAGCCTCGTCCATCAACGCAAGGCTAAAAGCCAGCGCCAAAGTGAAGCGCCTCTATATCGAGCAATTCAAGGCTGGAAAACGAACTGTATTTGAGCTTCTTGACGCCCAGACCGACTATTTCAACGCCCAGAGCGAAGAAATCACCAACACTTTCTTGAGACTGCGCACCAAGTACAAGAAACTCCGCCTGAACGGCAAATTGGTGGAGACCATTCTGGGCTATTCTGAACGCTGAAGTTTGAGTATATTAGCGCTTCATTATATACATCGGAGAGCCGGACCATCATGAAGCCTGTCAAACCCGCCGCCCGCAAGATCACCACCCCGCGGCCAAAAATGTCCCTCGCCATTCCCGAAGGTATGGCCCCGGTGGAGTTTTTCAACTCGCCCGCCAACCTGAAAAACCTGGCTACCGAAAACGGTTTGTTCCGCACCCCGGAAGACCTGCTCATGTACCGCAAGCTGATCGGCCATTCTTCCGAATTCGACACATCCGTCATTCTGGACACCTCAAGGCGCATTCTTGACCCGCTGGGCCGCCCGGTGCGCCGCGACCAGATGGCGCGGCACCAGAAAAAAGTCTGGTCGCAAATGACCCAGATCCTGATTGACTACATGCTCGACACCTATCCCGACCCGGAAAAACACCTGATTTTATGCGGCGAGGCCTCGCTGGATTCCACCTGGCCGCTCAATAAACCCGGGGTGCCCAGCATCCGCATGATTCACAATCATTTCATGGTTTTCCCCTTCGATGAACTGCGCCGCTCCGAAGAGGCCAACCCCAATGATCCCAACCTCACGGATAGCGGTCACAACACCTTGTTCCTGCGTCATCTCAACGATGTCTACCATGAATTTCTTGAAGTCCTTGATTTGCAAATCCTCTCCCCCCTGCCCGCCAATGAATGCGCCTTGAAGCTCACCGGCTACCCCCAGGGCCTGCCGGCATGGGAACTCAAGGGCGGCGCAAAAATGCTCAAAAACCAGTATTTCTGGTATGAATACGAGCAGATTCTGCGCGGATTCCTCGATTTTTACCGGACCTTTTTCTCGCTCGTCGCCACGGGTGAGGAAAAAATTCCCGCCGAGGCCAATTTCTCATCCCAGATCAGCGATGTCCTTCTGGGATCCAATCGCTTTGTCCGCGTGGCGCGGGACTTGCGCGAGCAGGTTATCCAGGACCCGCTTTTCGCCAATGAAATCCGCTGGCGCCCCGCCTACAAGCAAATTCTCTACCGGGATGAAACCGGACGGCTGATCGTCACCATATCGCAAAACTCGGTGGGCAACGCCATCACCGAGCTTCTGGGAATCGTCGTCGAGCGGGTGGAAGATGAAGCCGCCTTTGCCAAGATCGAACCGGCTCTGGTTGGCCGTCTGCTCGAAGCCCGCGCCCGTCTTATCGATGCAAATCTGGGTGAGCCCATATCCGCCCCCTCATGGCCTGCCGGAGAATATGTCAGCCGCGCCGGATAAACCGCTCCTGCGCCGCGCGCTGATCTTCTGCCCTGTTGATGTTGAAAAACGGGTCCTGCCCGGCACGCGGAGCAAAGGATACCCGGGCACAGGCATAACGGTTGATAAAAACCCGCACCTTGCGCAGCCCCTCATTCACCAGCGCCATGCGCAACTCCCCCGCCAGATGAATCGGCCACAGGCAAAACACCGGATGCAACCGCCCCGAGGAGACCGCGCAGGCCAGCACGGCCTCATCTTCATGCAAACGGCGCATCATCTTTTCCCGGTAATCCTGCGGGAAAAACGGTGTATCAACAGCCACGCTCAACACATGGCCCGTTCCCGGACGGTTTTTCAACGCCCATTCCATACCCGCAAGAACTCCCGCCAACGGCCCGCCATTTTCTATCGTATCGGCAACAACCGGCAATCCAAAGCTGGAAAATCGCGCCGCATCGCCATTGGCATTGACAAGCAAGGCTTCCACCTGGGGCGCCAGCCGCCCAATCGCGTGCGCAGCAAGGCTTTGCCCGGCAAGGGATATAAACGCCTTGTCCCGCCCCCCGAAACGGCGTCCCCCGCCACCGGCCAGGATCACCCCCAATACGGTATCTTCAGACCTGCTCATAAAAACAACACATTCATGGAGTTGACCCGCGATAACAGCTCAGCTTAGCTGTAGAGCACTATCAACGAATCAATCAAGAAACAACCCGCCCATGCACCGTCTGTTCATTTTGATTTTGATCCTGCCACTCCTGAACGCTTGTGCACGCAGCCCCGATGTGAGCACGGCCCAAGCCCGCGCCAGCAAACCCCGGCTCACCACCGCCATCGCGGCCCGGCGCAATGATCCACCCGCCAAATTCGATATCAGGCAGGCCGAACGCGCCCTGAACGCCTATCGCCGCAAATACAATCTTGCGCCTCTCACCCTGAATCCGATCTTGATGAAAACCGCCCGTGAGCATGCCCGCGACCTGGCTTTTCACGACAAGGTCTCCCATACCGGCACAGATGGCCGCAACCCGGCCGAGCGACTGACCCGGGCCGGATATTCATGGTCATCGGTCGGAGAAAATGTATCCGCAGGGCGCAACTCCATCGCCGAGGTTATCCAGGCCTGGCACAACAGCCCGACCCACCGGCCCAACCTGCAACACAAACGGGCCACGGATTTTGGCATGGCCGTTGTACACAATCCCAGATCAACGCTAAGCAATTACTGGGTTCTTGTTGTTGCCGCGCCAAAGAAAAAATCCGGTTTTAACCTGCGTATCGGCGGTTAGATCAGCCTGCGTTCAAGTGGAATCACTTGAATGCAGATAAGTTGATCGACATCAAGCAGATAGAGCAACGATAGTGCGTTCACTTGAACGCGCGTTGCTCTAGCAGCTCTTCTGGAAAAGTGGGAACCGGTTTTCTGGAAACGCTCTAGAGCGCTTTTCGATCTGATGGGATCAGATCGGCGCTCCAAGTTGTTGTTTTATCCGCATAATCTTGTCGATCCTCGCTTCGCTCCGGTCGGATTATACTCTAATCTTTACTTCCCAAGGGCTTTCAGCCGGTAAAAAAGCAATTTTACCTGCGCTCTCAGTCGGATTTTCAAACGCAGGGCAAAGACAGCGACTGCAAATTTAACCCGGCCGGCAAACCCGCCCGGCCCAATAAGAACATGCCCGACCCTGCGCCGCCCACTCCACATATGATCGAGCAAAGGATGATCCGGCGTTGAACACGAATCGGCAAAAGCCAAATGGCCAGCACTTCCCAGTTGTTTTGTGATTTGCGCAAAAAGCAACATCCCCGGAGATTGCGATCGATACGCCTCGTCATAAGCCATCTTGAAGAAAAACAGGGCTTCACCGGCCCGTAACGCCATGCTCATGGCAATGGGATTGCCATCAAGCTCGAGAGCATAAAATTCCAGCCGGTTGTCGTTATTGGCCAAGCAGAGCGCCTCATGCAAGAATCGCGAAGAGGCCTCATCACAAATCATCGCGGTTTTTTCCCGGCCCTTCCAACCCCGCGATTCAAGCTCCAGGAAATCATTTGTCCAGGAGGAAATATCATCCCCTTGCGCAAAAACCCTGAACTCAACCTTGCCTCTTTCGCCCAGGCGGCGCATTTGCCGCGCCAGGGTTTTGCGCCTTTGCCGGGAAAGGGATTTTTCCAGAATATCCGCACCCGATTCCCGGACGGGAAGAATAGCCCGCTCATAACCATCCAGAATCCCGAGGGAAGCTCCATGCCGGACACAGGCCCTTTTCAAGGCGGCGTTAAATTCACCGTCCACCGGCATGATCGGCAAGCTGTATAGCTTCCGCTTACCTCCAAGCCAGTCCAGAAAGGCCGAAAAAACCTCATCGGCATGATCCTCATGAACAAGCGGTGCAGAGAAAAAACTGTACAGATGATGCCATGAGGAAACGATGCCCCCCAAACGCTGCGCCCCCAGAAACGGAAACAGGCCAACCAGCTTTTCCCGGCCCCCCGCCGCCTTGTCCACGCGCCAGACAGACAGGACCTGCAAATCATTCCGCCCCCTGAACAAGGTATTTGATGCCGCCAGCGCCATATCCGGTGAATAAACCGGATTGGCGGCCAGAGCTGCATCGCTAAGCGCCTGCCACGCTTCAAGGTTTTGCTGCATATACGAAAAATCACTGACCCGGATTGTACAACGTGCTTTCTCGCTGATCGCTTCTGCGTCCCCGGAGCGGCGCACCACGAAGGGCAACACACACAGCCCCAGGCGTTTATGCGCGGCAATGGACAAAAATACGGATACCAACCCGAAAGAGATCGCCGTGGAACTGGCCGCACCCGGCAACCCGAAACGCGGGATCAGCAGGATATTCAAAACCAGGTTCAAAGCCGCCCCGCATCCCAGAACCAGCGCGGAGATATTCTGCTCACCCCGCATGTTGAGCACGTAATCCAGCGGCCCCACGAAAGCCCGCGCCAGCAATCCGGCGGTGAGAATGAACATCACCGGCAAGGCGGCAGTAAAATCACGGCCAAACAGCCACAACAAGGGCCAGCCCATCAGCAAGATAACCAGCGCCGCCCCCAGCGACGGCCAGAAGGTCCAGCGCGCCGCCTGCCGCACCAGGTCCTGGAGTTTCTGCCGGTCCCCTTCCCCGTCATATTGTGCAAAACGCTGCGCGGAAGCTGCCACGACCGCATAATACACAAAGCCGATCAACCCGGTCACTTTAACCGCGGCAAAATAATGCGCCACATCAACCGGCCCCAGATAGCGGCTCATCACCAGAATATCGGTATTGAACATCAGCAGGGAAAACCCCTCCACCAGCAACAGCGGTAACGAAATTTTTGCCCATAACGGAAAATCATAGCGGCGCAAACCTGCCCCGGTAACAGGCCCAAGCCGGCGCCTTAACAGCAAATACTGGCTGGCAGCCACGATCCAGCTTGCCCCGATCGCCGACATCAGCGCCGTTTGAACATTCGCCGGAGCCCCCATGGTGATCGCCAGGTACATGATGAGCAAGAGCAGGATCGGCCGCAGGATATAGGGCGGAACAAGCGCCAGGTCAATCCACGAACAGGCTCGACCGATACCTTCTTGAAAATCCGTCAGGCTGAACAGGGGCAGGCAGATAAAGGCAAGGTAAAACGGGACAAGATAGATCTCATCAACCCCCCCGCCCGCTGTATAGAGAAAAACCGCGCCCAGCAGAGCAACAAGAGTTCCAACGGCAAACGAAACCCACCGTCCAGCAAACAAAAATCCCCGCAGCTTGTCCTGCTCTCCATGCCTGGTGTATTGCGGCGCAAAACGCAAAACGGCCGAGTTCAGCCCCAACGGCGTCAGGGTACCCAGAACAATGACCCAGACCCAGACATAGGCAAACAGGCCAAACTCATACGCCCCCATCCAGCGCGCCAGCAAAACCTGCAACAAAAACGCCAGCCCCGCACTCGCCACCCGAATGACAAAAGCCAGCAGCGCCCCATACCCCAGGCTGGCCCTCCCGCCGGTTTTCAGCACCAGGCCCGCAAGCCTTTGTGAAAACCGCGAAGATCGGGATGGAGATGGTGTTGCAATAAAACTCATAACCCTAAAACGGACCCTGACCGCCTGATATCACCGCGTGTTGGGGCCAGCATAGGCAAAAGGGCTTAAAATTCCGTCGCCGCAATTATGGGCTATTTGTCTTCAAGATCAAAAGCGGTTCCTGCAATTGCTCCAGGGACCAGCGCCGGTCAATTGACCAATGGCGCCGTCTCGCCAAGGCGCCCCTCCAGCATATCATGCGCCACCCCCTGAACTGCCTGCCAGGCTTCCATCCGGCGCTCATCACCATAATGGCCATATTCACAAGCCAAGAACGCGGCCATTTTTTCCGCCGCAGCCCCGTGGCGCTTGACAAGCAGTAACGCCATTCCGTGCAATTCCCGCACGCTGATAAGAGAAGGCGTGGTTCGAGCTGAAGATTTGTGCATTTTCTGTCCCGTTTTGATCTGGCTTGCGTTTCTGACGCGAAGATGAGCAAAACACGGGCCAGTTATGAAACTTGCGCTTCTTCACGAAGTTCCTTCTTGGAAAGCTTGCCGATCATGGTTTTGGGCAACTCATCACGAAATTCGATAACCTGCGGCATTTCGATTTTGGATATTTTAGCCTTGAGGAAATCCAGGATATCTTCGGCGCTTGCACGCTCTCCCGCCCGCAGCTTGATAAAGGCTTTTGGCGCTTCACCGCGATATTCATCACGAATCCCGATCACGGTCACCTCTTCAACGGCCGGATATTCATAAATCGCCTCTTCTATGCGCCGGGGATAAACATTGTATCCCGAGCACAAAATCAGGTCCTTGAGCCGGTCAACGATAAAAATAAACCCTTCATCATCCATATAACCAACATCCCCGGTCCGGAAAAATTCGCCGGTAAAGCTATCCTTCGTCTCTTTCGGGCGCTGCCAGTATCCCTTCATGACCTGCGGCCCGGCGATGCAGATCTCGCCCTTCTCCCCGATCGGCATTTCCACGTTTATATCTTCAAGAGAGCGTATTGAAACCCGCGTTCGCGGCACCGGAACCCCGATGGATCCCGGCTTGATCTGCCCTTCTATGGGATTGCAGGTAACCAGGGGCGAGGTTTCGCTCAAACCATAAGCTTCAACCAGCTTGCACCCGGCAACTGCCTCAAATCCGCGCTTCACCTCCACCGGCAGCGGCGCCCCGCCCGAGACACAGAATTTCAGGCTGCTCAGGTCAAAAGTGGTGATGCGGGGGTGATTCAGCATGGCGTTGTAAATGGTTGGAACTCCCGGCATGACCGTGGGTTTTACTCTGGTAATCAGCTTCAGGGCTTCATCCAGTTCAAACCGCGGCACCATGACAATCTCACAGCCCGAAGCCACTCCGAAATTCATCACGGCAGTCATGCCAAAAACATGGAAAAAGGGCAAAAACCCCATGGTGCGCTCTTTACCCGGTTCCAGATTGGTGGCCCAGGCCTGAATCTGCCCGATATTGACGCTCAGATTTCCATGTGTCAGCATGGCCCCCTTGGGAGTCCCGGTTGTCCCGCCGGTATATTGCAAAACCGCAATATCCTCATGGGCGTTGATTTTTGCCGCCCGGTAGCAGCCATCATTTTCAATCAGGTTTTCAAACCGCGTGATACGGTTTTTTTGCGTTGATACCTTCAGGTCCGTGATTTCCTTTGCCTTGAATATCCGGAACAAAAAAGATTTCAATCGAGGCAGGAAGCTCGCAAAACGGGCAACGATCACGCGCTCCAGCACATTTGCAGCCAGCAGGCTTTCTGTCTTGGCAAAAGTCAGGGTCAGATCAAGGGTAACCATCACCCGTGTCTCACTGTCCCGAACCTGATATTCCAGTTCTTCGACCGTGTAGAGCGGATTGTAATTGACAACCGTCGCGCCAATTTTCAAAACAGCAAAATAGACAACGATATAAAGGGGGCAATTGGGAAGCAAAATCCCCACCTTGTCACCCGAGACAATCCCCATATCCTGCAAGCCCCTGGCGGCACGGGCGGTAAGATCGCCAATTTCACGGTAACTGGTTTCTTTTCCCAAAAAGTGCGTGCAAACTCTTGCCCCGTAATCCTGAACACACCGGTCAAGAACCTCGCCCAGCGGGATCTCCGGTAAATCCATCCGCCAGTCAATACTGTCCGGGTAGCTTGAAAGCCACGGCATGTAAGCTGCCATTTGTCTCCAGCCTCAACCGATTGGCATACCGGTTTCTTGTTTTTGTACAAATCCTAAAAAGTATAGCACAAAACAAATGAGCTTTTATGACTTCTTCTTGAGGCTGGCGACCTTCAGATATTGCTTGTAGGCGCGCGCCCGGGCCTTTCTGGCGCCGCGATGCCGCGGGTCAAGCTTCAGCGCCTGATCGTAATCATTCACCGCCGCTTGCCATTTCCTCATCCCCTCATGGGCATTGCCGCGGCCAAAATAGGCCGCCGGAGAGTTCGGCTCCATTTCAATGATATTTGAAAAGTCATCCGCCGCCGCCCGGTAATCCCCGAGCGCCAGATAGGAATTGCCACGCGCGTAAATCGGCTGCGTCTGCCCGGCCTTGAGCGATATGGCCTTGGTAAAGTCCTTGATGGCACGCCCGTTCTGGTTCTTGGCCTGATAGATCAGCCCCCGGTAGTGATAGGCAAGCGCATAACCTGAATCCAGCGATACCGCCCGGGTAAAGTCTCTCAGCGCCGCATCATACTTGCCCTGGGCGCGATAGAGCCGCCCGCGATTGACATAAACTACCGGATAGGTCGGCGATAACGCGATAACCTTGTTGAAATCCTGCAAGGCGCGGTTCGCATCGCCCATTTTCATATAGGCCAGGCCGCGATTGCTGATCGCCTGAAAATACGCCGGCTGAAGCGCCAGCGCCGCATTAAAATCCTTGATCGCGCTTTTGTACTGGCCATATTTGGTATAGGCTACACCGCGCAGGTTGAGAGCGCTAGGATCGCTCGGATTATCCTTGATTACCGTTGACAGCGAATCGATATTGGATCGCGGATTATAAACCGTTCCGGTCGTCGTATCATTGGTCTGGCAACCACCCAGACCAAGTACCAGGGCTAATCCCGCCAAGGCGAGTATGTTTTTCATAACCAAAATCCTGAACGTCAACCGGCAGCCTCGCGGTAATCTTAGAAAATATTATGGCGACTTTCCACCTCAAAGGGTTAATAAACCGTTTGGGGCACAAAAATCCACGAGAAAAAGCCGCAGAATCACCTGCGGCTTTGACAAAATTCTAAAAAAGGGATTTGCCTCTTATGGGTTTTGGCCATTAAAACGGCCACCCGGCGATCAGCGGGTTCTGGGTAAAAGACCTTCGCGCTGCATTTTCTTGCGCGCCAGCTTGCGAGCCCGGCGCACGGCTTCCGCCTTTTCACGCGCCCGTTTTTCTGAAGGCTTTTCGTAATGCGAACGCAGTTTCATCTCGCGAAAGATGCCTTCGCGCTGCATTTTCTTCTTCAGCGCCCTGAGCGCTTGATCCACATTATTGTCCCGAACGATAACTTGCACTGATCTGTTTCCGTTTTCATCTAATCGAAGTTGCTAAAAGGCAATAGAAAAGCCCCGGCTCACGCCATGTAAAACGCAAAGCCTGAGGCTGTCTATCAAACCTTATCCGGATTGTCCAGAAAGTTTGGTGATATGCCCCATTTTTCGCCCTTCCCGGATCTCGGTCTTGCCATAAAGATGTACGGCGCAATCGGAATCACCGGCCAGATCAAGCCACGCGCCAATATCATCACCAATCAGGTTTTTCATGACCACATCCGAGTGGCGCCCCGCATGGCGCAAAGGCCAGCCGGCAATCGCCCGGATATGTTGCTCAAACTGGCTGGCATAGGCCCCGTCCAGCGTCCAGTGCCCCGAATTGTGAACCCGCGGGGCAATCTCGTTGACGATCAGCCCGCGACCATCTGAAGGCACGAACATCTCCACCGCCAGAACACCGGTATAAGACAGCGCAACAGCAATATGCGCGGCAATGCGCAAGGCCTCTGCCTCGGTTCCAGAAGGAATCCCGGCCGGAACACGGGTTTCATCGAGAATATGATTCTTATGGATATTGCGCCCGGGATCATAGCTCTCGTGCACCCCATCACTGCTACAGGCAATAACCACCGAAATCTCACAGGAAAAATCAACCACCCCCTCAAGGATAGCCGGTTGATCGCCGATTTGCGCCAGCGCCCCAAAAGCCTCCTCACGCGACCGGATAAGCACCTGCCCCTTGCCATCATACCCGAACCGCCGGGTTTTCACGATCGCCGGAAGCCCGACAATATCAAGCGCCTCCATCAGGCCATCACGCCCCTGAACATCCCGGTAAGGTGCAACGCGGATCTGGTTTTCAACCAGGAAGTTCTTCTCCACCAGGCGATCTTGCGAAACTTCCAGCGCCATCAGGCCGGGGCGGATACAGACATGCGCATCCAGATAGGCAAGGCTCGCCGCCGGGATATTTTCAAACTCGTAGGTCACCACGTCAACATCGCGCGCAAAGGCCGCCAGCGCCGTTTCATCTTCATAAGCCGCGCAGCTTTGCGCCCCGGCAACCGCGAAGGCCGGAGCATTTTCCTCAGGGCAGTAAACATGGCAAACAAAACCCAGATCCGCCGCCGCCAGCGCCAGAAACCGGCCCAACTGACCGCCCCCCAAGATTCCAATCCGGGAGCCCGGCTTCAAGGGGTATTCAAGATTCATCATCATCCACCGGAAATTCCGCCACGCCCTGTGTCTGTGAAGCGCGCCACGCCTCAAGACGCCCGGCCAGCGCCACATCGCCAAGCGCCAGAATGGCTGCCGCCATCAATGCTGCATTCACCGCACCGGCGCGCCCGATGGCCAATGTCCCCACCGGAATTCCCGCCGGCATCTGCACGATGGAATACAAGCTGTCCATCCCCGACATCGCCTTGCTCTGGATCGGCACCCCTAAAACCGGCAGGGGCGTCATGGCCGCTGTCATCCCCGGCAAATGCGCCGCCCCGCCGGCCCCGGCAATAATCACCTTTATGCCACCGGCTTTCGCGCCCCTGGCAAATTCATAAAGCCGTCCGGGCGTCCGGTGCGCTGAAACGATCCGCGATTCGTAAGGGATGTTAAGAGCTTCAAGTGTCTGAGCGGCATTTTTCATAATTGGCCAGTCTGATTGGCTGCCCATGATAATGCTCACCTCTATGCTTCGGGTCATGTTTTCCACTGCCTTGATTCACAAAAAGCAAAGTATAGAGTATCCTGACCAAACTGTGTACGCAGATTTACAGGCAAAACAAGGCTGCTTCCCCATGATTCTTAATTCCTCCACATTTTCCCGGCCCTATTCGCCACCCGGACAGATCTTCTCTCATATGTTATAAAGAACAAGGAGAGACTGATTCCCGTTTCATGGATTTCAAGAGAAGCCATAACCAACATGAAAATCAGACCCGTTCATGCTATTTTCAAATCCCCGGCAGCCAAAAAACGCCAGCGCGGGGCTGTTTCTGGAAACACCACCTCCAAAACCGCCTATGTCCTGGATGATATCCCGGGAATTTTCGGCATCCCCGAGGCGCAGGTTACCGCGGAAGTCAAAACCGCAATGATTAAGTTTGCCCTCGAGATTGACCGCCTCCAGAATGAAAATGACCAGCTTAAAAACCACAATCACGAGCTGGAAATCATGGCCGATGAAGACCCGCTTGTACCGGTCCTGAACCGGCGCGCCTTTGTGCGCGAGTTGAACCGGACCATCGCCTATACTGCCCGCTACCACACATCCGCATGTCTTGCATTTTTTGACATTGACGATTTCAAGCAGATCAACGACCACTTTGGCCACAGCAGCGGTGACCGGGTCCTGCGTCATGTCAGCCAGATCCTGAGTGATAATGTACGAAAATCAGATATTGTCGGCCGGCTGGGCGGTGATGAATTCGGCGTGGTGCTGATGCAAACCACAACCGCCAACGCCCAGGCCAAGACCTTGCAACTTTTAAAGCTCATTGCAAGCACACCGGTCCCCGGGCTGGAGGAAACTTTTTCACTCCACCTGTCAGCAGGGGTCTGCGCCATCAGGGGCAGCGATGATGTTCAAACCGCCATGGCCCGCGCCGACCGGCTGATGTATGACCACAAGGCCCAGAAAACAGGCCGGTCAGCAGTAAATAGCGGAACCTGAGCGCCTCAAGACCCAGAACCTGTCATGTCCCGTCGGCAAGACGCGCTGTGAAAAGGAGCGCCGCCGCGATTTTGACAACATCAAAACCGCGTTAAACGGCGTTTCCCTCAAGCAATAATATCCGGCGTCAGCTTGCCCTCAAGCTGCAATATCAAGTCTTTCAGATGCAGTTTCTGTTTCTTCAGCCGTTGCAACTGAAGATTGTCAGGGTGAACCTGACCATCAAGCGCATTGATGGCTTCATCCATATCGCGATGTTCCTGCGTCATGATGGCAAGTTTTTCGCGAAGCTCCCGCTCTTCACTGATCTCCATGGGCTACACCTCACTGTTTGTTTGGATAATCCATTGTGCAGCAAAACAGGGGTATATCTCAAGCTGTCAATTTGGCGCAGAATCATTTTTTTGCAAATTTTCATCGCTCCACACCACGGATTCACAAAATACCCGCCCAGATTGCCGCAAGCTGGCCCTTACCCCGGAGCAAAGCCGGCAGCCTGCAACCCCGAGAGCACAAACTGCACCGCCAGGGCGCCCAGAATAACGCCAAAAATACGCGTCACCACCTTGATCCCGGAATCGCCCACGAAATGTTCAAACGGTCCGGAAAGGCGAAACAATATATAGGTCAGGCCCAAAACCCCCAGCATGACGGCCAGAATCACCGCCTGCGATGCCAGGTCGCCCTGATGCTGCCCCATGAGAAGAATGATCGAGGCCGCCGCCCCCGGCCCGGCAATCAGCGGCGTAGCCAGGGGAAAAACCGCGATATCCCCGGCGCCAGGCTCAATATGGGCAGGATCAGAGCTTTCCGAGACATTTTTGCTGCGCCGTTCGGTGCGCTTTTCAAACAGCATTTCAACCGCGATCAGGAACAGCATGATCCCCCCGACAATCCGGAATGCAGGAAGCGTTATCCCCATGAGATCAAGCAGATGCTTCCCCGCCAGCGCAAACAGGACCAGGATAACAGCCGCAATGACACAGGCCTGAAATGCAATCTTGCGGCGCGTGGCGCTGTCAACCCCGGCGGTGAGCGATACAAAAATCGGCGTCAGGCCAATCGGGTCAATGACCACGAACAAGGTCACGAAGACCGGCAGGAGAATATCGGAAAACGGCATCAATAGCGATCCGGTCCAACGGCAAAGTCCCGCCGGGCGGCCCGTATGGTAATGGAAAACCCGGCAATCACGTCAATCAGTGTTATCACGGTAAGAATGAAAAACGTCGAGGTCGCGGCCCTGCCTACCAGCAGGAACTCCACCAGGCAAAGAACAAACAGCAAGGTGGAGAGCGCATGGTCAAACAGCGCCGAGGCCCCTGTATGTGTGGCCTTGATGATCTCGATAAACAGCAGGAACAAGCAGGCCACCAGGAACAGGTCACTCACGCTCAACCGCCACACCACGCCCGACACCATGGCCACTTCAAAAACCGTCATATCCCAGCTCAGGCTGGAGAAAAAGGCGATGGCGTTGTAACCGGCAAGGGCAAAAATCAAAAACGGAAATTTCGTCAACATTACATGCGCACTCCACTGTCCGGGCTCTGATTCGCTCATGATTTAAGCATAATCCTGAGTATCTGGACATTTTTTTGTGTTTCCCCGGAATTAAAGATAAAAAGGCGCCATGAGCACCTCATCCGTTTTCCGCTTTGCGCCCAGTCCCAATGGCCCGCTGCACCCCGGACATGCTTTTTCGGCGTTATACGCCTTCCATGCGGCACAAAAGGCGGGCGGACGCTTCTTGCTGCGGATCGAAGATATCGATGCGGCGCGCTGCCGCCCGCATTTCGAGCAGGCCATATTTGACGATCTGAAATGGCTGGGCCTGAGCTGGGAAACCCCGGTGCGGCGGCAATCTGAACATATGGGTGACTATGAACAGGCACTGGCGCGCCTTGATGGCATGGGGCTTCTCTACCCCTGCTTTGCTTCCCGCAAACAAATCCGCACCGCCACGGCCAAACTCCCGGCCTCCCCCAAGGACCCCGATGGCGCGCCCCTTTACCCGGGACTGGACAAGGCCTTGACCCCCAAAGAACGGGCCACCCGGAAAGCCTCCGGCATGCCCTGCAGCCTGCGCCTCGACATGCCCCGGGCCATCACCCTCGCCCGGCAAAAAACCGGTGGCCCGATATTCTTTCATGAAGAAGCATCAGGCCCCAAGGGCGAACACGGCAGGGTTATCCTTTCACCGCAAATCTGGGGCGATATTGTCATTGCCCGCAAGGATGTGCCCACCAGTTATCACTTGAGCGTCGTGGTGGATGACGCCCTTCAGGGCATCACCCATGTCACCCGTGGTCAGGATCTGTTCTACGCCACGCCCATCCACGTGCTTTTGCAAACCCTTCTGGACCTGCCCACCCCCCTTTACCGGCATCATGAGCTGGTGCGTGATCCCGCCGGGCGGCGCCTTGCAAAAAGTTCCGGCGATATCAGCCTCAAGACCCTGCGGGAAAGGGGATTGTCGCCCGGGGATATTCTCAGCCGCTGGGCTGAAAAGCTGAGCTTTTAGCATAACTTTAATCCAGCCCTGCCATACTCCCGGCAACAAGCGGCAGGATGATGAACCCAGATGAGCCAAAACCCCATTGAGATTGATAATTTAAAGAAACAGATCAAGGCGCTGGAGCAAAGAGAAGCTGAAGCTGTCAACGCCAACCGGATGAAATCCGAGCAGATCGCCGCCATCAGCCATGATATCCGAACCTCCATGGGCGCGATCATCTCGACATCGGAATTGCTGCTGGGGACAAATCTTGATGAAACCCAGCGCCGCTATGCCAAAACCGTGTTCGGGCAGGCCCAGAGCCTGATGGATATCCTCAACCAGATCCTTGACCTGTCCAAGCTTGAAGCAGGCCGATTTGAGCTGGAACAGATCGATTTTGCACCCGCCGGAATCCTGCACTCGGTGAGTGACGCCATGCAAAGCCGGATCGCCGATAAAAACCTGACCCTGAAAACGAATATTTCGCAAGACCTTCCCGAATTTGTCAATGCTGACCCCACCCAGATTCGCCGCGCCATGTTCAACCTGGTGGATAATGCCATCAAGTTCACCTCAAGCGGGGTCATCACCTTGCACCTGGACGCCAAGAAGCAACGGGGAAAATGGTTGCTGAAATTCGCCGTGGAAGATACCGGTATAGGTCTTGATCCTGATGAACAAGCCCGCCTGTTCAACCCGTATCAACAAGCTGATCCCACCATTACACGCAATTTTGGCGGCACCGGACTAGGGCTTTCGCTGGTGCAAAAGCTCGCCTCCCATATGGGCGGGGAGGCCGGGGTCACGTCAAGAAAACACGAGGGCAGCACCTTCTGGTTCACCGTTCTTTGCAGCGCTGCGCAAAATCAGGCCTCGACCGGACAAGCTTCGGGCGAAACCGGAGGCCCGGCGCCGATCAGCGCACGAAGCGCCAATATTCTTGTCGCCGAAGACAATCATATCAACCGCATGCTGATTACCACCTACCTGGAAAAATTCGGTCACCGGTTCAACACCGCCAACAACGGAATCGAAGCGCTCAAGGCGGCCCGCCAGGGTAACTTTGACCTGATCCTGATGGATATTCACATGCCCGAAATGGACGGCCTTGAAGCCACCCGCGCGATCCGCAAACTCGCCCCCCCCCACGGCGAAACCCCGATCATCGCCCTGACTGCAAACGCCATGAAGGGCGATCGGGAAAAATATATCGAAGCGGGCATGGATGAATATGTCTCAAAACCCATCAATGCCGCCGATCTTTATGCCAAGATCAACGCCCTGGTTAACCGCCGGAAAGACGTAGCCTGAAGCCGGTTTTCATGATTTATTGAGCACCCGCGAGGTTGCCGGGACCGGCATAATCACACCGCCAAGACGCCCCGTCTTGCGCTGCGCCGCCTGGGTCAGGGACACCCCGTACATATCCTTGACGGCCTCGGCAATGATAATTCCCGAAAAAGCCGGCCACAAGCTATAGCCGATTCGCTCCCAGCCCCGCGCCCAGCGCAACAACGAGCGCCAGCTCAAGGGCGGCATGAACAGGCTCTCGCTCCATTTCTCCGGCACGAACTGGGAATCACGGAACAGGCTCTGCAACTGCCCGCGGCTGAACGGACGCCCATGACCAAAAGGCGTGGCCTCGGCCCGCGCCCAGAGCCCGCGCCGGTTGGGAACCACGACCAGTAACCGCCCCCCCGGCTTCAAGACCCGCCAGAACTCGCGGCACAGCTCATCAGCAGATGGCGACATCTCCAGCCCGTGAACCACCAGTATCCGGTCAATACAGCAATCAGGCAAGGGCAGTTCGGTCTCCTCGCTCAGCAAGGCCCGGTTCGGCCCCGAGGGCGGCCAGCGAATGACCCCCTGCCCGGCCGGCATAAAGGCAAAGCTGCCCGATGATGGCTTGCGGTAATGCCGCATATAGGGCACCGCATACCCAAAGCCCAGCAGGTACTGACCTTCCATGTCCGGCCAATGCGCCCGCAAGGCCTGGATCACGAACTGCCGGGCGACCCGGCCAAGAGGCGAGCCGTAGAATTCTTTCAGATCAATGACATCGACATGCATGGTTCAACACTCTAGTCAAAATATGCTAAGGATGACAAAACAAATCGCACAAACCCGATGCCCCCATGACCCAGCTTCCATTGCAAATTCATCTCTTTCCCTGCCGCGCGGATAATTATGGCTATCTTGTCCACGACCCCGCCACGGCTCAAACCGCGGCCATCGATGCCCCCGAAGCCAGGGCCGTGCGCGCAGCGCTGCGACAAAAGGGATGGACGCTCACCCATATTCTCAACACCCATCATCACCATGACCATGTCGAGGGCAATCTTGAGCTTAAAAGCGAAACCGGCTGCATGATTATCGGGGCGGCCATGCAAAGTGAAAAAATCCCCGGGATCGACCGCAAGGTTTCCGAAGGCGAGCTGGTGCATATCGGGCAATACAGCGCCCGGGTGCTGGAAACACCCGGTCATACCCTTGGTCATGTTGCCTATCACTTTGAAAGCGCTCTTGCTGCATTTACCGGCGATACGCTGTTTTCCCTCGGCTGCGGGCGGATATTTGAAGGCAGCGCCGAACAGATGTGGGCATCCTTGCAAAAACTGGTGGCCCTGCCGCCGGAAACAAGGATTTACTGTGCTCATGAGTACACGCTCGGCAATGCGGACTTTGCCCTTCAACTGGAACCGGGAAACCTGCATTTGCAACAGATGAGCAACCGTGCCCTTGCGCTTCAGGACAAGGGACAACCTACCGTTCCGACAACATTGCAGCAGGAGCTGGACGCCAATCCCTTTTTACGCCCCGGCAGCGCCGAGATTCGCCAGAACCTGGACATGCCGAATGCTGAAGACGTGGAAGTTTTCGCTCAAATCCGCCGGAACAAGGATCAGTTCTGAGTCAACACGAGATCCCGGGCCGCCCACAGCGCCCCCAGTGTGATAGAAGCGCAGGCCACCGCGCTGACCCAGCTCAGCTCACCAATCCCCGCCGCCACCAGAACCAGCGTGGAAAGCAGCGGCGCAGCATAAGAAGCGGCCCCCAGAACCTGAATATCGCCATGCTTGACCCCGTAATCCCAGGCATAAAAAGCCGCGCCCAGGGGCAAGCCCCCCAAGAGAACAACCGCCAGCCATTCCTGCAAAACCTGTGGCCAGACAGTCCGCTCCAGAGCCAGATGAGCCAGCAGGGCAAGAACAGAAGACACAAGGCAAAAAACCGTAATCACATCCGTGCTTGCCCGGCGGCAGGCCCGCGAGAGCACCGAATAGCCCGACCAGATCAGGGCGCACAGCAAAGCCGCCCCGTAACCGGCCGCATATTCAGGGGAAAAAACCACCCCCTTGCCGCCGGTCATAATCAGCGCCGCGCCGCCAAGCCCCAAAAGCCCACCCAGAACATGGTGCAGGCGCAGCTTTTCCCCCGGAAGAAAAGCCGAAAACACGATAATCAGCATCGGCCACAGATAGGCAATCAGGGAAACCTCAAGGGCAGGTGCAAGCCTGATGGCGGTAAAATAGAAAAAATGATAGGTAAACAGCCCGGCGCAGCCCATGGCGTAAACCCGCCAGTCTTCGGCAAAAGCCCGCCGCGCTGCACCAGCGCGAAACAGCCAGCTTGCCGCCCCGAGACCGCCGCCTATAGCAAAACACATGGCCGCAAGCTGCAAGGGCGGAACATGACCCGATGCTGCGCTTAAAAACGCCAGCAAGGCCCACATGAGTATTGCCGAAAACCCGATCAGACTCGCCCGTGATGTCATCATGAGGCAAATGTGAACGCGGCGGATTCAAAATTCAAGAGAAGGTTTTACATAGCCAAGGCTATTTCGCCGGGTTTTTCACTGGAGCTGATTTGCGCTGCAGGATGGACATATTCATTACGCAAAACCGGTTTGCCATAAATAAAGCCCTGCAAGTAATCCACGCCCCATTCACGCAGCAAATCCGCCGTGCGTTCATCCGTTACCCATTCCGCCACGGTTTCAAGATCGAAATTTTTGGCCAGGTCGATCAAGGTCCGGGTAAAGAACTGGTCATCCTTGTTTTCATAGAGCTTTTCAATAAAGCCGCCATCCAGCTTGACCATGTCCACTTCCAGCATTTTCAGGTTGTGAAACGAGGTGTAGCCGGCGCCAAAATCATCAATCGCCACCTTGCAGCCCATGTCACGAACCTGGCTGATAAACCCGGTTGTCTCTTCAATATTCTGCAAGGCCGCCGTTTCGGTAATCTCGATAATCAGTCGTTCCGCCCGCTTCCGGTCCACCCCGACACTTGCGCCAAGCAGCGCCATCCAGTTCGGGCAGGTAGTGGTCAACGGCGAAATATTGAGCGATAATCTCAGATCCGGGTCTTCAGCCAGCGCCCGGCCCGCCATTTCCAGCATCCGGTGATCGACGAGCCGGATAAGCCCAAGCTGTTCGGCCAGCGGAACCAGGGGTCCGCCCGACACGATCTCGCCATTGGCATTTTCCAGCCGCAGCAGGCACTCATGAAAGGCCAGTTCACCATTGCCTGAATGCACGATTGGTTGAAAGGCTGGAATCACGCAACGATTGTTCAGGGCAGCCACAATATCATCGGCAAAGCGTATATTGCGTTTCTGGCGCATATTGCGCTCTGCTGAACGCTCGAAAATTTCAAAATTATCAATATGACGGGCCTTCGACATATCCAGCGCCGCCTCGGCGCAGTTCATCGCCGTCTTGGCATCCATCGCATGGCGTGGCATCATCACCGCCCCCATGGACGCCGTTGCCGAAACAGGCCCAGCCTTGGTTTGAATCACCGATTCGCGAACCGATTCCATCAAGCGCCGGCCGGCAACCTCCAGCTCCTGGGTTGTGCAATTGTTCAGGACAAGCCCGAACTTGTTACCGGCATAGCGGCCAATCGAATCCCCCCGCCGAAGATGCCGCCGCAAGCGTTCCGCCACGGAAGCAATGACATCATCACCCACATGATGGCCAAAGGCCTGGTTGATATAGGCAAGATTATCAACCGAAGCGAGTACGAGAACAGCCGAACTCCGGTTTTTCGTCGCCTTGTCCAGCGCAATTTCAATCTCTTCAATCAGCCGTTCCCGATTTAAAAAACCGGTTAACTGGTCATACCGGCTCAGATAGGTAAGTTCTTGCAACTTCTCATGGCGTTGGTTTATCGAGCGCACCAGGCCAACAGCCCTTGCCGGTTGCCCATCAGCGCCTGCATACCAGCGGCCGGTATCCTCGATCCACAACATATCCCGATTATGAGCACCCCGGGGCATAACGGCATATTCGACCTGATACGCAACCCCCTCACCCTCATCAATACGGGTTGAGTTCATGACCTCTTCAAAGCGGGTAGTCCCACTGTCTTTCTGGACAAACGCTGCATATTCACGCCCGCTTCCAGGACAACTTCCCGCTTCCAGGTTAAAAAACCGGCAGGCATCCCCGCTCCAGCGCAAAACATCATCAGCAATAGACCACTCATAAGCCAGAAAATCGGTAGCATTGAGAATATGGTGCAAGCCATCCTGCATCCCACTCGATCTGGAAGATCCATGTATCTCAAACGGACCCCTGCAGACATCTTTTCCGGAAAATCGCGGATCCGGGTTTTCCCGGTTTGAGCCGGAATTATGGTTTGTATTCACGAGGCTCCCCTTTATCCTTATTCTTGGAGATCTGAAATCATGTCCTGACAACGGGTTTTTACCCATTCGAGCTGGTGGTGATAACACCATAAAATTCTTAAGGAATTGGAGGCTGTCTAATTGAGAAACCGAATTTCCAACCCGGTTTCCGCAGATTTAAAGATATTCTGCATTGTTGGTTAATCAGACCTGATAAATCTGGCCGCATTCTTGCTGCTGTCTTTCTGAAATGTCCCGTAGAGACACAAAGAAGACAAAATGCGCATTGTTTCCACATCTCCAAGATTTAAAAGAGTGTCCCGAAAGGATAAATCCGCCTTCAATCCCGGACAAGCCCCCTTGCCGCCTTCACCAAAAACACCAGATTCCAGTCAGGAGCAAAGGTCCGGCGCCCCAAGAACGCAGGGCTTGCCAAGCCCAAGGGAGCCATCAGGAACAAAACCCGGCCTTGCCCGCTGGTATCATTCGGCGCCCTTCATCTCCCAGTTCATGGCCCAGATGCGAACACCTCGGCGCTTGCGCTCAGAGCGTCCCGAACCGGCACAGGTACACAGGCGTTATCAGGCTACATCACGGCTAAAACAGCAAAGCGAGCAACGAGCTTCCAAAGTAAGACGATCCCGGATAATCTGATCCGGTTGATTGATTTGGGAGCGCAGCACGTGAAAAGTGATATTGAAATCGCCCGGCAAGCAAAGATCAAGCCCATCGAGGCCATCAGTGATGATCTTGGCATTGAGAGTTCTGCCCTTGAGCCTTATGGCCACACCAAGGCCAAAATTGATCTGGACTATATCGATGGACTGAAAGAGCGCCCCGACGGCAAGCTGATCCTGGTCACCGCCATGACGCCGACACCGGCGGGCGAAGGCAAGACAACCACCACCGTTGGTCTTGGCGACGCCATGCGGCGGATCGGAAAAAAGACCGCCATTTGCTTGCGCGAGCCCTCCCTTGGTCCGTGTTTCGGCATGAAGGGCGGCGCGGCGGGAGGCGGCTTTGCCCAGATTATCCCCATGGAGGATATCAACCTTCATTTCACCGGGGATTTTCACGCCATCAGCGCCGCCCACAACCTGTTATCGGCCATGATCGACAATCATATCTACTGGGGCAACGCCCTCCAGATTGACGCGCGCCGGGTCAGTTGGAAACGGGTCGTGGACATGAACGACCGGGCGCTGCGCGATATCGTCGCCTCGCTGGGCGGAGTTGCCAACGGATTTCCGCGCCAGACCGGGTTTGATATCACCGTGGCTTCTGAAATCATGGCCATCTTGTGCCTTTCCACCGACCTGGCCGATCTGGAAAGGCGCATCCGGCGCATAATTATCGGGCAAAGCATCAGCCGCTCCAACATCACCGCCGACCAGATCGGCGCGGCAGGCTCCATGACCGTTTTGCTGCGCGATGCCCTGAAGCCCAACCTGGTTCAATCCCTTGAGCAAACCCCAGCCTTTGTTCATGGCGGCCCCTTTGCCAATATCGCCCATGGCTGCAATTCGCTTATCGCCACCAAAACCGCCCTCAAGCTGGCTGATTATGTCATCACCGAAGCCGGGTTCGGCGCCGATCTGGGAGCGGAAAAATTCTTTGACATCAAGTGCCGCAAGGGCAATCTGAGACCCGATGCCGCGGTTATTGTCGCCACCATCAAGGCGCTGAAATTTCAAGGCGGCGCCAAGGTCAAGGAACTGCACAAGCCGGATATGGAGGCTCTTGAAAAAGGCCTTGAAAACCTTGGCCAGCATATCCGCAATATGGGCCAGTTTGGCGTTCCGGTTCTGATCGCCACCAATCGCTACTCTTCCGACACGGATGAGGAAATTCAGGCCGTATCGGAATACTGCCAGCGCTTTGGCATTGCCGCCCATGAGTGCAACCACTGGGCAAAGGGCGGCGAGGGCGCTCTCTCGCTGGCTGAAGACGTAGCGCAAATGGTCGATTCCGGTTCAGGTCAGTTCCGCACCCTTTATGATGACAAGATGCAGCTCTGGGACAAGACCCGGCACATCGCCCGCACGATCTACCAGGCCGATGACATCATCGCCGACAAGAAAGTGCGCAATCAATTCGAGGCTTTCCAGTCGCAAGGATTTGGCCATTTGCCCATTTGCATGGCCAAGACACAATATTCATTCTCCACCGACCCCTTCCTGAAAGGCGCGCCGACCCATCATGTCACGCCGGTCCGCGAAATCCGCCTTGCCGCCGGGGCCGGTTTTCTCGTCGCGATATGCGGCGATATCATGACCATGCCCGGCCTGCCGCGCCACCCGGCCGCCGAACAGATTGATATTGGTGAAAACGGCGAAACCGTGGGGCTGTTTTAAATCCCCACCCTGAAAACCCCGGTTCGCTCAGCCCTTGATCCGGGCCCTGGCGCGCAATTTCTCGCTTGCGGTTTTAAGCTGCCCACAAGCCGCCATGATATCGCGCCCGCGCGGGCTGCGCACCGGGCTGGCGTAACCTGCCCGGTTAACCACTTCGGCAAACCGCTCGATCTGCTCCCAGTCGGAGCATTCATAAGGAGAACCTTCCCAGCCATTGAACGGGATCAGGTTGATTTTCGCCGGGATACCCTTGAGCAACCGGACCAGCGCCTTGGCGTCTTTTAAAGAATCATTCACCCCCTTGAGCATGACATACTCAAAGGTTATGCGCCTTGCATTGCTCAAACCGGGATAATTCCGGCACGCCGCCATGAGCTGGGAAATGGGATATTTTCTATTCAGTGGCACCAGCTTGTCGCGCACCTCGTCATTTGCCCCGTGCAAGGAGATCGCCAGCATGACGCCGGTTTCCTTCCCGCACCGTTCGATCATGGGAACAACGCCGGCCGTGGAGAGCGTGATGCGCCGTCTTGAGATGGAAAGCCCCTCGCCATCGGCGATAATCTCGATAGCCTTTTTAATTTCCTCAAAATTGTAAAGCGGCTCGCCCATCCCCATCAGGACGATATTGGTAATGCGCCGGTCCGGTCCGGCCGGCCACTCGCCCAGGGTATCGCGGGCAATCAAAATCTGGCCGACGATTTCCCCAGCGGTCAGATTACGCACCAGCTTTTGCGTTCCCGTATGGCAAAACGTGCAGTTCAGCGTGCAACCGACTTGGCAGGAAATGCACAAGGTTCCCCGGTTTTCCTCGGGAATATAAACGGTCTCTGCTTCGGCAGGCCGTATCTCGCCCTCCTGGCGAGGAAAGCGCAGCAACCATTTGATGGTGCCATCCGCCGAAACCTGCTTGCCGGCAACTTCCGGCCTTTGCAGGGTAAAGCGTTGTTCAAGATCACCCCGCAAATTGACAGCGATATTGCTCATTTGCGTAAAATCACTCAGGCCCCGCCCGTAAATCCAGCGCCAGATCTGTTGGCTGCGCATGCGGATATGGCGCGGCTCTATGCCCGCCTGCTCCAGCGCCTGGGCCATTTCGGCCCTCGTCAGCCCGACAAGCCGGTGCTGTGTTGCTTCATTATCCATATGCTGGTTTGAAACCGTCGCTTTTATCTCACCCAAGACCGGATCCGGGTGATTCGTGAGAACAACAGGTAGCTATTTACATTCATCCTGCAATTGCTTGAGAGCCGCGGTAATTCCCTTGAGCGAATAGGTATCGACAGTCTTGGTGCCGCGCCGGGACCTGCCGGTGACAACCATATCCTTGCCTTTCTTCATGGCCCGGACCATGCGGATTTCGGTGGAATGATGTTCAATCCACGCGCCGTCACCCTTGGTATAAAAGTTAAAGCTGTCAGGTCCGATCCTGGCGGTGGTCACGCTCTCCGGCTTGTAGGGATAGCCGGTAATGATACTGATCTGGTGATAGAGTTTTTCTCTTGGCCAGTGGGTAATCATGAAATAGACAGGGTCGCGGTTTACATTTTTGGGCCGCATGGACACAGGTTGTGAAATCACGAAACAGGTTTTCCCGGCCCCCGAACCATTGCTGTAGGCAGCCCAGGCATCATGCTGTCCCAGCAAGCGGGCAGCTGCATTTGCAGATGTTGCGGCGATGACGGCAATCACGGCGGTCAACCCCAGTATCATCAGACTTTGAATCCTGCCAATTCTCATTTACGTCTTCCCGAATTTTCAGATATCTTCAAGATACCCCCTGTACTGCATATGCGCAAACACTGACATTCTTGAGCAGAATAGTTAACAATACGGCAAAAATTTGTGCCATTTTCAGCTTTTCCCCCTAGGCCTCATCCTCCCGTCGCAGTACCGGCTTGCCATGGACATGTGCAGCCAATGCCTCAACCGGGCCCCTTGAGCCTACCGGCGGCGGCGGGAAACGCCCCAGGCTACGCACCCGATCATACATGATAATCGCCCCCGCAACAGCCAGGTTTATGCAAAAGGCCGTCGGGATCTTGACGACATGGTCACATTTCGCCAGCATCCCGGGGCTGAGAGAGCCCCGCTCCGAACCCAGCACATAAGCTGCCCGCAAGGGATGGCGGAACGAGGGAAGCTCTGTTGCTTCATCGAGAAACTCCACCCCGACCAGTTGACAATGGCGCGGAAGCTGCATTTCAGCAACGCTCTTCCAGGCGTAATAGGGAAGATGCCTGGGCGAATTGGAGGTATCCGACAGCGGGTTTCCGATTGTCCGGTTTGCATCAACCGTAAAGGTAAAGCTCGCCCCGAAGGCATGGGCCGAGCGCATCAGGTTCCCCAGGTTCATCGGTTTTGAAATCCGCTCGGCGCCAAAACCGAAATAACCGCGTTGTTTTGCTGTGCTCATTATTCCATGTCTTTACACAAATCCATGTCTTTACACAAAAAAGAGCGGGCCAAAAGGCCCGCCCTTCAAATTCCGAGGATATCGTTTGCTTAGAAAGCAGTCGCGATACCGACGCCGGCGATCACGCCCTTGTCATTATTCGCACCAGAATTATACTGCTTTTCAAAGTTGACATCAGCCGTCAAGGTTACGCCCGTTCCCAGGGCATAGGCTGCACCACCACCGATGCGGCGATACTTCGCACCACCGGAACGCTTGCCCTGCAAGAAGCCGGCGCTGACCGTCCACGGACCCGTGCCATAGGCAGCCGAAACCGTCCAGACCTTGTCAGTAGCTGCCGTTGAACCATTATTATCAACACCATAAGCACCACCAACAGTGAAGCCGCCCATGCCAATTCTGGCACCAACATTCCAGACCGAGCGGCGTTTCGCGCCAGCGGTCGAAGCCTTGCCAGTTTCATAACCCGCGCCAAAAGCCACGCTCACGTCATTGAACGTGTTCTGGTAGTTAGCCGCCGCCGAAAAGATATTTTCATAATCATCACCACGCAGGGCGAGCTCGGCACCATTCGTATTGCTGTTATTCGGCGTGAAGGACACACCTGCCTGGAAGCCGGAAATACGCGGGGTGAAATAGTTCACCTTGTTGGCATCACCAGTAAAATAGCGACGCCTTGAATCGACTACACCAATCGCAGCAACGGCTGTGAAAGACGGTCCACTGTAACCAAGGGCGCCCGAGCTGGGGCCGGAGATGGACAGCGCATCGGCAACACTGTCATTGGCGCCAATTTCAAAGCGCCCAAAGTTGCCCTGCAACCAGATGTAATGCTCGTCGATCTGATCGCCATGGGCCACGCCTTCAAGCTCAACGCGAACACCAACCTGGATGCCATTGGCAAGCGTGGTGGTTGCGGTGAACCAGATTTCGGAAAGCCACGGAACAACCGTCTGGGAGCTATGATTCGTACGGCCAGCAGCCACCGGAAGATTCCAAGCAACGTGCGCACCAGTAGCAGGATTGTATGTCCAAAAACCAGGAACAGCAGCACGAGATGTGCTGGGGCTGCTCAGGTAAAAGAAACCGGCGAAAGCTGTACCGGAAACGGTAACTTCAAAACCTTCGTCAACGGGTGCCGGCAGCGGAGCCGGCTCAAGGTCGGCAGCCATC
>CAZHLV010000014.1:0-9606 GCA_964533415.1 uncultured Hyphomicrobiales bacterium | reverse complement strand
GAAACCGGCAGTTTACAACCACCGACCGCCGTTTACCTGCATAGGATCTTCTACCGTTGCCCTATCTGCTTGATGTCGATCAACTTATCTGCGCTTCCTAATCAGATGTTCGGCAAAACCAATCTGCCCGTACCGCCGCCGTGACACAATAAATTCCCTCCGTTGAATCAATGGGTTGATGATAACAGCATCGGTTTTTGAAAAGGGGTCGAGGATTTCAATTATTCGGAGGTCTCCCTCAATCAACCTCAAGGCCATCCAAAATACGACTCGTATCCCGAATCCGCTTAAGCCTTGATGATATTGTTGCCCGTCAGACCGTTGTTTTCCATGATGTTACGAGAATCAATTACCAGGGCGGCATTTTCTGCTAGCATCTGGTAATCAATATTATCATGGTCGGTGGAGATCACGATTGCATCAGTTGCCTTGATGTTTTCCCTTGTCAGCGCCACAGATTTGCGCCCGGCAAGAGCTGCATGTTCGCGTGTCGGTGGAATCTCATCGACAAACGGATCGTGAAATTCAACATTCACGCCTTTTTCCTGCAGCAGCTCGATCAGGGCAAAGGACGGACTCTCGCGAATATCGGATATGTTCTTTTTGTAAGCCAGCCCTATGACGATCACATTTGAGCCTTTGAGCAATTTGTCGTGGCTGGTTGAAAGCGCTGCTGCCAGCTTGTCGATGACATATTGTGGCATTGAAATATTGATTTCGCCAGCCAGTTCGATAAAGCGGGTCTTGAGGCCGATTTGTTCAGCTTTCCATGACAGGTAAAACGGGTCAATCGGAATGCAGTGACCGCCAAGGCCAGGGCCGGGGTAAAAAGGCATATAGCCAAATGGCTTGGTCTTTGCCGCATCAATCACTTCCCAGATGTCAATGTCAAGAGCGGAATAGATAACTTTCAGTTCGTTGACCAGAGCGATATTTACTGAGCGGAAAATGTTCTCGGTCAGCTTGACAGCTTCGGCAGTGTCATTGCTGGATACCGGAACCACTTCGGTGATAAAAGCGCCATAGAGTTTCGCCACCAATTGCTGGGCGGTTTTGCCGTCGCCTGAAACTACTTTGGGAATGGTGCGGGTATTGTGGGTGGCATTGCCGGGGTCTTCCCGTTCGGGTGAAAAGCCAAGGAAGAAGTCGGTGCCGGATTTAAGCCCGGTTTGCTCCAGCATGGGTTTGAGCAGTTCATTGGTGGTGCCAGGATATGTGGTTGATTCCAGCACGATCATCTGGCCGGGGCGCAAGGTCTCGGCAATCCTTTCACCGGTTGCGGTAATGAATTGCAGATCGGGGCCACGGTCTTTTGACAATGGAGTGGGGACACAGATCAATATGCAGTCGCAATCTCCAAGCTGTGAAAAATCGGTGGTTGGGGTGAATTGACCATCATTTACGGTTTTGCCCAGTATCTCATCACTTACCGCTCCTACATGCGAGGCGCCGGTTTTCAGACTGTCAACATAATCCTGATTGACATCAAAGCCGATTACCTTGTAGCCGACGCATGCTGCCGCCATGGCAAGGGGCAAGCCTACATAGCCAAGGCCGCAAACGCCGATCACGGCATCTTTGGTTTCAAGTTTTGCGTTCAGGTTTTTTGCTGTGCTGTTCATCTTATCAGGATTTGCTTTTTTGTAATTGCAACATGCTGCTTATGGCAAATACAAGGGGTGAAATAAAGGGGGTTATTTGATGCGTAATTCAAAAATATTGGTCGAGATGATGTGCGTGGTTATCTGTCCGGCACAATCAAGCTTGAACATGGCTGCCAGTTGATTGATTCTGGTGGTTATTTTGTCTGTAGATGTGACCGGAAACATAATTATCAAGGATGGCTTTCTGTTCAGTTGTTATTTTCAGCTGATCGGCAAGGGCTTTTTCAACAAGTTCAAACCGTTCCGGCAACAGCTCACAGAATGCCTTGAATATTTGCCTTCGATGTTCAAGAAACCCGTCATATTGCTGTTTGACCTGATCGCCTGCCGGTTTGTCTTTGGCTGAAATTGCCCGCTCTGGCGCATCATGCAGGGATATGATCGGATTTGCTTT
Source organism: uncultured Hyphomicrobiales bacterium (assembly GCA_964533415.1). Classification (GTDB taxonomy): domain Bacteria; phylum Pseudomonadota; class Alphaproteobacteria; order Rhizobiales; family BM303; genus BM303. The sequence continues at coordinate 7,548 of CAZHLV010000014.1, read as the reverse complement.
CAACCCGGCTTGGTATTTTGATCTGTGAACATACAGTGAGGAGTAGCGCGCAATTGCGGTAAATGGTATTTCTGTCAGGCCTATTGAAATCTGGAGGTTGGGAATGCGGGTAGATCGTTTTATCGTCGGGTTATATGCAGCCTTGCTTTTCGTGGCGTTGATGTTTGCCCGTCCTGTCGGGGCAAAGGCGGAACAGTTGCGCCGCCTGCCTTATGACAAAGCCGAGATATCCCTTTCTTTCGCGCCGGTTGTGAAGAAAACTGCGCCGGCGGTAGTGAATGTGTATTCGCGCCGGGTGGTGCGCGAGCGGCGCTCGCCGTTTTTTGATGATCCGCTGTTCCGGCGGTTTTTTGGTGATGATGCGTTTGGCCTGGAGCGCAAGAAAGTCCAACGTTCGCTGGGGTCTGGCGTTGTCGTGGATCCGTCCGGGATTGTCGTGACCAATTACCATGTCATCAAGAATGGCACCGAGATCAAGGTGGCCTTCGCCGATGGGCGCGAATACGAGGCGAAAGTGATCTTGCGGGACAAGCGCACAGATCTGGCTGTCTTGCGGCTGCGCAGTTCGGGGGAGCGCTTTGCCTATCTGGAGTTTGGCGATTCGGACAAGCTGGAAGTGGGCGACCTGGTGCTGGCGATTGGTAATCCGTTCGGGGTTGGCCAGACGGTTACCAGCGGGATTGTTTCGGCGCTTTCGCGGGCCAGGGGCGGAATCTCGGATTACCAGTTCTTCATCCAGACGGACGCCTCGATCAATCCGGGCAATTCGGGCGGGGCGCTGATCTCCATGGATGGGCGGCTGGCGGGGATCAACACGGCAATCTATACCCGTTCGGGTGGCTCCAACGGGATCGGTTTTGCCATTCCGGTAAACATGGTGCGGGCGGTGGTCGATTCGGCGCGAACCGGCAACCGGGTCAGGCGGCCCTGGGTTGGGGCAAGCTTGCAGAAGGTAACTCCGGAAATTGCCGAATCCCTGGGGTTGAAGCGGCCTGTCGGGGTGCTCGTGGGGAGCGTGTATCCGAGCTCTCCGGCGGATCGGGCAGGGCTGCGCAGTTCCGATGTCATTCTTTCGGTTTCCAACCACCAGATCCGCTCAACGCAGGGGTTTAACTATTATCTGGCAACGCGCAAACTGGGGGAAAGTGTCGAGTTGCGGCTTTTCCGCGGCGGGCGTGAGCGCAGCGCCATGTTGAAGCTGATGGCGGCGCCTGAGATTCCGAAGCGGCGAACGCAGGTTCTGCGCGGGGATCATCCGTTTTCGGGGGCCAAAGTCGCCAATCTTTCCCCGGCGCTGGCTGAAGAGCTTGCACTGGGGGCGAGCGCTTATCGCGGGGTTGTCGTTCTGGATGTAATCCGGGGCAGTGAAGCCTATCTATTGCGCTTGAAACGTGGTGATATCATCGAAGTGCTCAATGGCTACAAAATGCGTTCCGTGAGTGACCTTGTGCAGGCGGTGCGCGAGAATCCCTATACGTGGCGCTTGACGGTGCGGCGCGGCAAAAAACGTCTCAGCACTGTCATCAACAGGTAAAGATATCAAGATGAGCCCGGCTTCTGATTTGTTTGGCGCGGCGGGCAGCGGGGCGGATGCACCGCGGCCTCTGGCGGACCGGTTGCGTCCGGCGGCGCTGGATCAGGTGGTGGGGCAGGGGCATATCCTGGGGCGCGAGGGCGCATTGCGGCAGGTACTTGACGCCGGGCATATGGGGTCGATCATCTTCTGGGGGCCGCCGGGATGCGGCAAAACCACCATTGCACGGCTTCTGGCGCATGAGACGGGGCTGGAGTTTGTCCAGATGTCGGCGATTTTTTCCGGGGTTCAGGATCTGCGCAAGGCGTTTGATCTGGCCCGGATGCGGCGGGGCGAGGGTAAGGGCACCTTGCTGTTCGTCGATGAAATCCACCGCTTCAACCGCGCCCAGCAGGACGGATTCTTGCCGGTGATGGAAGATGGCACCATCACGCTGGTCGGGGCAACGACTGAAAATCCCTCCTTTGAGCTAAATGCAGCGCTGTTGTCGCGCTCCATGGTCCTGACGCTCAAATCTCTTGATGAAGCGGCCCTTGAACAGCTTCTTGTCCGGGCCGAGGCGGAAACCGGGCGGGCCTTGCCGCTGGAGCTTTCGGCGCGCAAAAGCCTGATCCGCATGGCCGACGGGGATGGCCGGCATTTGCTCAACCTGGCGGAGATGGTTCTGGAAGTTTCCGCGGACTGGTCAACGGACAAGTTGCTGGATCCAGAGGCGCTGGGCAAGATAGCGCAGCAGCGCGCGCCGGTTTATGACCGGGACCGGGATGGGCATTACAACCTGATTAGCGCCCTGCACAAGGCGGTGCGCGGCTCGGACCCGCAGGCGGCGCTGTACTGGATGGCGCGCATGCTGGCGGGCGGCGAGACGCCATTGTTCATTGCCCGGCGGCTGGTGCGCATGGCGGTGGAGGATATCGGGCTGGCGGACCCGCAGGCGCTGGTGGTGGCCAATGCGGCGCGGCAGGCTTTTGAGTTTCTGGGGGCGCCGGAAGGGGAGTTGGCGCTGGCCAATGCGGTGGTTTACCTGAGCACCGCGCCCAAGTCCAACGCGGTTTATACCGCGTTCAAGGCGGCGCAAAAGGCGGCAAGAAAAAGCGGTTCCGCCGCACCGCCCAGGCATATTCTGAACGCGCCCACTGATCTTATGAAAGATGAGGGTTACGGGCAGGGCTATATTTACGACCATGACACGGCGGATTGTTTTTCGGGGCAGGATTATTTCCCTGATGATATGGGGCGCAAGGTCTTTTACAAGCCGGTTTCACGTGGATTTGAGCGTGAAATCGCCAAACGGCTTGACTATTGGGACGGGCTCCGCAAGAAGCTCTCAAGCGATCATTAACGGGATATAACTTTATGGCCTGGCTGGACAGATTACCCTGGAGTACGCTCCTCATGGCAACGGCGCTATTGGGGCTGGCGCCATTTGTTCCAGAGCCGCATTTGCTGGAGAAACTGCGCATGCTTGCGCAAGGGGCGCTGTCCCGGCCTATAGATATTTTTGACCTGCTCATGCATGGTGCGCCGGCGCTTTTGCTCGGGCTGAAATTCTTCCGGGAACAGGCAAGGCGGCGCGGGGCATGAATCTGACCTTTCTGGCATCGGTTGCGGCGGGCGGGGCCATTGGCGCATCCTTGCGCTACATGGTAGCGGTAAAGGCGGCCGCGCTGTTCGGGGCGGGGTTTCCCTGGGCAACCTTGTTTGTCAATATCGTTGGCAGTTTTGCCATGGGGCTGGTGTTTGAATTTTTTGCCGAGCGCCTGACGCCGAGCGCCGTCCAGCTTTTTTTGATGACCGGGGTTCTGGGCGGGTTTACGACCTTCTCCGCCTATTCGCTGGAGATTGTCAGCATGTTGGGGAACCGGGACTATCTGACGGCGGGGCTTTATGCCACCGGGTCGGTTGTCGTGTCGGCGCTGGCCCTGTTCGCGGGGCTTTATCTCGTGCGGGTGAGCCTGCCATGAGCGGGGTGGAAATCAAGACCGTGACAGCCGATGAGGCCGATATGCGGCTTGACCGGTGGTTTCGCGCCCATTATCCACAGCTTCCGACAACGGCTCTGCAAAAGCTGTTGCGCAAGGGGCAGGTGCGGCTTGATGGCAAGCGCGTCAAGGCCAATGTGCGTGTTGCGGGGGGGCAGAAAGTCCGGGTGCCGCCTTTGCCCGATTTGCCGCCGCGCCCTGAACGCAAGGGGGAACGCAAGGGGATAAGCGCGGCGGATGCTGCTTTTGTTCAGAGCCTTGTCATTCACAAGGATCCGGCGATTATCGTCCTGAACAAGCCGCCGGGGCTTGCGGTTCAGGGCGGTTCAAAAACAACGCGTCATATTGACGGAATGCTTGAGGGGCTCAAATTTGAAAAGCCTGAACGCCCGCGTCTGGTGCACAGGCTGGACAAGGACACTAGCGGGGTTCTGGTCCTGGCGCGCTCGCGCAAGGTGGCGGCGCGGCTGGGGCAGGTGTTTCAGGGCAAAACCGCGACCAAACTCTACTGGAGCCTTGTGGCCGGTGCGCCGCGTCCCGCCATGGGGATCATTGATCTGCCTTTAGGAAAATCCGGCGGGCCAGGGGCTGAGCGGGTTCAGGCGGGCGGGGCGGATGCCAGGCGGGCGGTGAGTGAATATGCGGTGATCGAGAGCGCCGGAAACCGGGTTTCTTTCGTGGTGCTCAAGCCGGTGACAGGGCGCACCCACCAACTCAGGGTGCATATGAGTGAAATTGGCCACCCGGTGGTGGGGGATGGCAAATATGGCGGAGAGGTGTGTTTTATCGGCGGGCTCAGTTTCAAGCTGCACCTGCATGCCCGCTCGATAACCCTGCCGCATCCGGCGGGTGGAACCTTGCATGTCGAGGCCGAATTGCCTGAACATATGCGCAAGAGCTGGGATGCGCTGGGCTTTGAAAACCGGGCCGGTTTTGACCCCTTTACCGAAGAGCAGGCATGAGCCAGGACGATATTCAGGAACGGATAAAGGCACAGCTCAGGCCGCAATTGCCCAAGCGGTTTTATGAGACGGTTGAGGTTTGCAAAGCTGAAGGTGGTTATGGCGTTCTGCTGGATGGGCGCGGGATTAAAACGGCTGCGCACAAGGCGCTGGTTTTGCCCCGGCGGGCGCTGGCGGAGCCGGTGGCGCGGGAATGGCGTGAGCAGGGTGAGTTTATTGAGCCTTCAACCATGCCCATGACCCGGCTGGCCAATACGGCCCTTGATCTTGTTGCGGTTAATCCTGAGTCTGTCCGCGCGGAAATCCTCGGCTATGCGGGGAATGATCTTGTCTGCTACCGGGCTGCCTCTCCCAAGGCTCTGGTTGAACGGCAGGAAAAATACTGGTCGCCGATCCTGGCGCGGGTTACGGACAAGCTGGGGGTGGTTTTTAAAACCACGACCGGGATGAGCCATGTTGAGCAATCCGAAGCGGCCTTGGCGGCGATCAGGGGCTGGCTTGAGTGTGAGGGGGCTTTTTCACTGGCGGCGATACATACCCTGACCACGCTGACCGGTTCAGCCCTGATGAGCTGGGCCCTGGCGCAGGGCGGCTTGGCGGAGGATCTTGTCTGGCAGGCGGCGCATGTGGATGAGGATTGGCAATCTGAACACTGGGGTGTGGATGATGAAGCGCAGCGGCGGCGGGAGGCCAAGACTGATGAGTTTATGGCCGCGGCCAGGTTTTTGAGTCTTGCCAAGAATTGAGCCTTTTCGTTCTTATCCTATGGTGGACTAACCCTGTTTGCGTTTCTTGTGATAAAAGGTCTGTGAAAAAGCAAAATAACAGGGTGGATCCATGCAGAAAATCCTTGAAGAACTTGAAAACCGCCGTGAGACCGCACGGATGGGTGGCGGCAAGGCGCGGATTGAACGTCAGCACGCCAAGGGCAAGCTGGTGGCGCGTGAACGCATAGAGCTTCTTCTGGATCAAGGCTCGTTTGAAGAGTTTGACATGTTCGTCGAGCATCGCTGCACGGATTTTGGCATGGCGGATACGACCATTCCGGGCGACGGGGTGGTGACCGGCTGGGGCACGGTGAACGGGCGCATCGTCTATGTATTTGCCAAGGATTTCACCGTGTTTGGCGGCTCGCTTTCCGAGGCCCATGCGAAGAAGATCACCAAGTTGCAGGACATGGCGTTGCAAAACCGGGCGCCGATCATCGGCATTTTCGATGCTGGCGGGGCGCGAATTCAGGAAGGCGTGGCGGCGCTGGGGGGCTATGGCGAGGTGTTCTGGCGCAATGTGCAGGCGAGCGGGGTGATCCCGCAAATCTCGCTCATCATGGGGCCTTGCGCGGGGGGTGATGTGTATTCTCCGGCCATGACCGACTTCATCTTCATGGTCAAGGATACGTCCTACATGTTCGTGACTGGCCCGGATGTGGTGAAGACAGTGACCAATGAAGAGGTGAGCGCGGAAGAGCTTGGCGGGGCAAGCGTTCATGCGGTGAAATCTTCCATTGCCGACGGGGCTTATGATAATGATCTTGAAGCCTTGCTGGAAATGCGGCGGTTGATCGATTTTCTGCCCGCCAGTAACGCGGCGCCGGTGCCGGAACTTCCCTGTTATGACGATCCTTCCCGGGCGGAGATGTCGCTGGATACGCTGGTTCCGGCCAATCCCAACCAGCCTTATGACATGCATGAGTTGATCCGAAAGGTTGTTGATGAGGGGGATTTTTTCGAATTGCAGGAGAAATTTGCCGGTAATATCATCACCGGTTTCGGGCGCATGGAGGGGCGCAGCGTGGGGATTATCGCCAACCAGCCCAAGGTGCTGGCCGGGGTGCTCGATAGTGATGCCTCGCGCAAGGCGGCGCGGTTCGTGCGGTTTTGTGATTGCTTTGGGATTCCGGTTATCACCTTTGTCGATGTTCCGGGCTTTTTGCCCGGCACGGCACAGGAATATGGCGGGCTTATCAAGCATGGGGCAAAATTGCTGTTTGCCTATGCCGAAGCCACGGTTCCCAAGCTCACCGTGATTACCCGCAAGGCTTATGGCGGGGCTTATGACGTGATGTCATCAAAGCATATCCGCGGTGATCTGAACTATGCCTGGCCAACGGCTGAGATTGCTGTTATGGGCGCCAAGGGTGCGGTGGAAATCCTCTATCGCAGCGAGCTGGGGGATGAGGCGAAGATCGCCGGGCGGATCAAGGATTATGAAGCCCGGTTTGCCAATCCGTTCGTTGCCGCCGAGCGGGGATATGTTGACGAGGTCATCATGCCGCATAATACGCGCTTGCGGCTTGCGCGCGGCCTGAAGATGCTGGAAGGAAAAAAGGCGCAAACGCCGTGGAAAAAGCATGATAATATCCCGCTGTAATCCAGGATCAATCGAGAATAATCACAATAAAGGGAGATTGTTATGAGTGATATGGCAAAAACCACCGGAAGCTGCCTTTGCGGTGATGTCCGGTTTGAAGTTTCCGGCGATCCCATGTTCGCGGCGCATTGCTGCTGCACTGATTGCCAGAAGGCTTCGGGCGCGGATCATATCACGCTGGCTTTTTACAAGGAAAGCCAGGTCAAGATTTCCGGCGAACTGGCGGAATATGCAGTGGTTGCCGATAGCGGCAATACCAATACGCGCATCTTTTGCCCGAAATGCGGTGGGCGGCTGTTTGGCCGCAATTCGGCGCGCGAAGGGGTGATCGGCATACAGGCCGGCGCCCTGGATAACCCGCAAAATATCAAGCCTGCGGTTGTGGTTTACACCAAGGACAAGCGCGAATGGGATGTTCTGGATGAAAATCTCACCGCTTTTGAGGCCGGGCCACCGCAGGGCTGATTAAAAGTTTTGATTTTTGTTTGGTTGGCGGTGGAGCGGCATTGAATAAAGGTGAAAGTCTTCAGTTCGCGTGCCAGCTTTCGCCAAGGCGTTTGGAGATGCTTTCAGGCAGGTTTTTTGCCCCGCGAAAATCGGTTTTCTCAAATCGGGCGTTGATGAATTGGGTGTTCTTCAGGGTTGCGCCGACGAAACTGGTTGAAAACAGCGTTGCGCCGCGCAAGTTGGCATTTGTCAG
>CAZHLV010000013.1:0-9867 GCA_964533415.1 uncultured Hyphomicrobiales bacterium | reverse complement strand
CCGCAAACCGTTATTTTGAACGCTCCGAGCAGATCCCGACCCGGATCCGGCTTGCCGCCGGGCCGATCCTCACCAGCCAGAACAGCGCATGGCGGGCAGGCGGGCTGTTGATCCAGCATATGCCGGGCAGCAGCAGCGCGGCTGAAGCCAATGAAGAGGACTGGCGGCGGGTGTGCCTGTTGCAAGGCACCACGCAGGCGCATGAGCTGCTCGATCCGCAACTGCCCGCCGAGCAGCTCTTGTACCGGCTGTTTCACGAAGAGGATGTAAAGGTGTTTGCCCCCCAGCCCCTTCAGGCCCGTTGCGGCTGCTCAAGGCCGCGCGTGCGCGAGATGCTGGCGCGATTTTCTGCCAAGGAGCGGGCGGATATGCTCAGGGATGATGGCACCATCAGCGTCAACTGCCAGTTCTGCAACCGCGAATACGTGTTTGAAGCCGAAGAGCTTGATTAAACCAGCAATGACACGGCCTTGACCTGGGCAAAAAGCGCCCGGCCCTGCGCAAGCTCCAGATGGTCGCGGGACTTGTGGGTGATGCGGGCGAGCAGCGTAGTCCCTTTGGCATCAAGGGCAACCATGAACTGGGTTGGGCTGATTTTCTGAACTTCCATCACCGTTACCGGCAGGATATTCAAAATGCTGGTATCGCCGTGATGGGTGAGCGAGAGACTGACATCGCGGGCCTGGATGCGCAGCCGCACGCTCTCGCCAGGGGGCAGTTCCACGAAGGGCACGAAGATTTGCCCACCGGAAAAGGCAATACGGCTCAGGCCCCAGTGCTCATCATGGGCGGCGATCTTCCCTTCCACGACCGCCCCGGCGTCATCGGCATGGGCAAGGGGCTGGTCGAGAGCGGTTAGGATTCTTGCCGTGGGGCCAAAGCTGAGCACCGCGCCGTTTTCGATCAGGATCATGTGCGAGGTGATGCGGGCCACCTCGTCTATGGAATGGGAGACATAAAGCAGCGGAATGGCGAATTCGCGGCGCAGCCTTTGCAGCAGGGGCAGGATATGCGCCTTGCTGGCTGTATCAAGCGCCGAGAGCGGCTCGTCGAGAAGCAGCAGTTTGGGGCTGGTGAGCAGGGCGCGGGCAATGGCGGTTCTTTGCTTTTCGCCGCCCGAGAGGGTTTCGGGGAAGCGCTCCAGAAGGGGGGCGAGTTTCAGGAAATCAACGGCATCGGCAAATTCGACCCGTCGGGCAGCAGCCGGCACCCGCTTCAGGGCATAGTCCAGATTTCCCTTGACGCTCAGATGGGGCAGCAGGGCGCTGTCCTGAAACACATAGCCGACGGCGCGTTTATGGGCGGGAAGGCAGATCGTCTCGTCCTGCCAGACTTCGCCGCCGACCATGATGCGCCCCTTGATGGTTTTATCCAGCCCGGCAATGGCGCGCAAAATCGTGCTTTTCCCGGCTCCCGAAGCGCCAAACAGGGCGCTGGCCCGGTCCGCCGGGGCGCGGAAGGCGGCGTTCAGGGCAAAGCCGGGCCAGTTGGCCGTGATCGCAACCTCAAGGCTCATTTCAACCCCACGGGAAAACGCCGGTTCAGGGCATAAACCCCCAGCAACAACAGGAAGGAAAAGACCAGCAGCCCCGCCGAGAGCATATGCGCCGCGCCAAATTGCATCGCCTCGGTGTGGTCATAAATCAGGATTGAAAGGGTCTGGGTCTTGCCCGGCATGTTGCCGCCGATCATCAGGACAACGCCAAACTCGCCCAATGTGTGGGCAAAGGACAGGCTGGCAGCGGTAATCACGCCGCGCCGGGCCAGGGGAAGCGCAACGGTGAAAAACCGGTCAAGAGGTCCGGCCCCCATGGTGGCGGCGGCCTCCAGCGGGCGTTTTCCGATGGCCTGAAAGGCGCCTTGCAGGGGCTGCACGGCGAAGGGCAGGGAATAAAACACCGAGCCGATCACCAGCCCGGTGAAGCTGAAGGCCAGATGATGCGCGCCGATGGCTTCCAGCGCGCCGCCGATCACCCCGTGAGGACCAAGGGCAAGAAGCAGGTAAAAGCCCAGGACCGTGGGCGGGAGCACCAGGGGCAGGGCGATGATGGCCTCCAGAACGACCTTGCCGCGCCACCGGGTTCTCGAGAGCCACCAGGCCAGCGGCCCACCCAGAACCATAAGGATCACCATGCTCAGGCCGGCCAGCTTGAGGGTCAGCCATATGGCGGCAATTTCAGGGCTGGCGGACATGGGGAGCCTCGGGGAGTTCAAAGCCGTAGCGCTGCCATATGGCGCCAACGGCAGCCGACTGAAGATATGTGGCAAAGGCCTTGGCGGAAGGATTCGGAACGTTGCGCCGGATGGCGACAAGACCATTTTTAATGGGCTTGTGCAGGTTTGCGGGAACAAGGGCATGGCTGCCCTTGCCGATCATCCCCGGAGCAACAATCAGGGACAGCGCAATGAGCCCGGCATCCACCGCGCCGCTCATGGCAAAACGCGCCGCCTGACCGATATTTTCGCCATAGACGAAACGCGCATGCAAGGGGCCCCAGACAGCGCGGGCCTGAAGCGCCTGTTTGGCCGCCGCGCCGTAGGGGGCATGAAGCGGATTGGCAATGGCGATACGCTTGAAGGACGGGGCCAGAAGATCCCTAACATCAAGGCCTTGCACATTGCGCCGCGCGGACCAGATGGCGATACGGCCAAGGGCAACAATCTCGACCGGGCCGGTGGCCAGGCCCTGATCCACGAGCGATTGCGCAAATACCATGTTGGCGGAGAAGAACAGGTCAAAGGGCGCTCCATTGACAATCTGGGTGCGCATCTTGCCCGAGGAACCATAAATCACCTTGACCGCCGTTCCCGGATGCTCCTTGTTAAAGCCGCGGATGATTTCGGGCAAAACATGGCGCAGGCTTGAGGCGGCAGCGATGGTGAGGTCTTGCGCGGCGCTGGCCGGCCTGTTCACCGGCAGCGCGAGACAAACCGCAAGGATCAGGACGAGCGCGGTTTTGAGCGGAAATTTCGTCACATTTCCAGTTCCGGCAGGTCACGGTACAACTCAAGGGCCTCGGGGTTTGCCAGGGCTTCCTTGTTCTTCACCTCGCGGCCATGGATAATGTCACGCACGGCGATCTCGGAGATCTTGCCGGACTTGGTGCGCGGGATATCGGTTATGGCAATCACCCTGGCGGGCATGTGGCGCGGCGAGGCGCCGAGGCGGATCCGGGTGCGAATCCGCTCTGCCAGATCATCATCCAGCGTAACCCCCTCGGCCAGAACCGTGAACAGGATGATGCGCACATCACCATCCCATTGCTGGCCGATGGCGAGGGCTTCTTTTACCTCGTCCATCTGCTCGACCACGCCGTAAATTTCAGATGTGCCAATACGCACGCCGCCGGGATTCAAGGTAGCGTCGGAGCGGCCATGCATAATCATGCCGTCATGGGCTGTCAGCTCCACCAGGTCGCCGTGGTGCCAGCAATTGTCAAAACGCTCGAAATAGGCCTTGTGGTATTTGCGGTTGTCCTCGTCATTCCAGAATCCGACCGGTCTTGAGGGGAAGGGGCGGGTGCAAACCAACTCGCCCTTTTCCTCGCGCACCGGCTGGCCTTCATCATTGAAAACCTCGACCGCCATGCCCAGCCCGGCGCCCTGGATCTCACCGCGCCAGACGGGGCGGACCGGGTTGCCCAGGACAAAGCACGAGACGATATCCGTGCCCCCGGCGATGGAAGCAAGCTGCATGTCATTTTTGACGGCCTTGTAAACATAATCGAAACTCTCGGGCGCCAGGGGCGAGCCGGTGGAACACATGAGCCGCAAGAACTTGAGATTATGGGTGGCCATGGGAATCAGCCCGTCTTTTTTCAGCGCATCGATATATTTGGCCGAGGCGCCGAAGATGTTCATCTTCGTCTCTTGCGCAAAATCAAACAGAACCCGCGGATGGGGATAAAAGGGGGAGCCGTCAAACAGCATCAAGGTGGCCTCGGCGGCCAGCCCCGAGACCAGCCAGTTCCACATCATCCAGCCGCAAGTGGTGAAATAGAACAACCGCTCGCCCGGCTTGATATCGCAATGCAGGATGTGTTCCTTCAGATGCTGCAACAAGGTGCCGCCAGCCCCGTGAACGATACATTTGGGCTTGCCGGTGGTGCCGCTGGAAAACAGGATGTAAAGCGGATGATCGAAGGCAAAGCGCTCAAACTCGATCTCTTGCGGGGCATGGGCGGCGATGAAATCCTCAAGCCTTGTCATGCCAACGGGGATATTCGCGGTGATTTCACCGGAATACGGAACAATGAGGGTTGCTTTGAGCGTTTCCAGTTGGCGGGCGATTTCGCCCGCCTTTTCCAGAACCTGGTGGGTCTTGCCGTTATATTCGTAATGATCGCTGGCGATGAAGAATTTAGGCTCGATCTGGCCAAAACGGTCCAGCACCCCGGCGGGGCCAAAATCGGGCGAACAGGACGACCAGATCGCGCCAAGGGAGGTTACCGCCAGCATCACGGCAACGGTTTCGGGAATATTGGGCATCATGGCGGCAACGCGGTCCCCGGCAACCAGCCCTTTTTCAATAAAGGCGCCGCGCAGGCGCGAGACCAGGTCATAAAGCTCGTTGCCGCTCAAGGTTCGCTCCACCGCGCCTTCACCACGAAACACAAGAACTGGTTTCGCGGTGCGGTTACGGAGCAAGTTCTCGGCAAAATTGAGCTTGCCGCGGGGGAAAAAGCGCGCTTCGAACACGGCATCGGCATTGGTGACAAAAGGCCCCTTGCCCTTGTCGCCGATAATCCCGGAATAGTCCCAGAAGGCGCTCCAGAAATCCTCAAGGCGGGTTATGGAAAAATCATGGAGCGAATCATAATTCCCCAGCTCCGCATCAAAACGGCGGCTCAGGTTTTTGCGGAACCGGGTCATATTGGCGCGTTCCACGGTTCTGGGTTCCGGTTGCCAAAGCGGTGAATTCATTGTTAGCCCCCTGAATGAAATTTCATTAAGGTGAATCATGTCCCGTGCAGAAGGTCAGGTCAAGTCATCTTGACAAAACCACCCTGTCCAGATTGCCCTTGAACAGGTAAAATCTTGCTTGTGAATAACCGGGAGGAGGAATAATCATGACGCACTCACCTGTTGATTGCACGATCAATTACATTGAATTCAACGTGGTTGATATCGAGCGCGCCAAGGCCTTTTACGGCGCGGTGTTTGGCTGGACCTTCACGGATTACGGCCCAGGCTATTGCGCCTTTTTTGATGGTGAGATGAATGGCGGGTTCCAGGCTGGCAGCAAGGTCAGGCCAGGCGGGCCGCTGGTGGTGCTTTATGGATCCGACCTGGCGGAAATCCAGAAACGGATCGAAACCGCCGGCGGGAAAATCGTGAAAGAGACCTTTGCTTTTCCCGGAGGACGCCGTTTCCATTTCACCGACCCTGATGGCCATGAACTGGCGGTATGGTCTGAAACTTGAAAATGCCTGAAAAACAATCAAGAAAAGCGGTTTTCAGCCATGCAAATGGAATCTGGCCATAAAGATGGCTATGATGGGCGCAAAGTGATTCTTGAGATGGTGATATGAAAAAAATCCTTTATGGCTTTAGCGCCCTGGCTTTTGGCCTGATCCTTCTCCTCGCGGCTTTGCCGTTCGTGCTTTCGGCGGACTTCATTGAACAAAAGATCGTTGAAACGGTCCGCGACCAGACGGGCCGGACCTTGACCATCGGAGACGGAACGCGGCTTTCGTTTTTTCCCTCGATCGGGATCAAGCTGAAGAATGTCACGCTTTCCAATCCCCCCAATATGGGGCAAGGCGACATGCTTCAGGCGCGGGCGATCCGGCTTAACCTTGAGCTCTGGCCCCTGTTGAAAAAGCGCATCAAGGTGAACGAGTTCATTCTCGACCATCCAATTATCGCCCTGGCGGTTGATCGCAAGGGGCGGGCAAACTGGGTTTTTGGCAATGGCAAAACCTCGGCTGAGGCTGAAACCGGCGATGGGCAGGTGGTATTGCCCGAGGATATCCGCCTGGGCGATATCCGCATTATCAATGGAATTTTGGGCTATGCCGATGCACGCACTAAAACCCAGAGCATCATCAAGAATATTTCCGTTTCCGTGCACCTGCCCTCATTGGCCGAGCCGCTCAACATGGATGGCCAGTTTGACTGGAAAGGCCGCACCATCATGTTCAAAAGCGGGTTGAAAAATCCCAGAGCGGTGATGGAAAAGCAATTTTCACCAACCCGCCTGGAAATTACCACCAAGGGCATGGAAACGGCTTTTGAAGGAAACCTGACGGTGTTCAGCGGGGTTCAGGTTAACGGAAAGCTTGATTTCAAGACACAATCGGTGCGTGATCTGGCCGGTTGGCTTGGCGTGCAATTACCAACGCCGGTGGGATTTGGCGCGTTTTCGATGCAATCAAAAATCACCTGGAAGGGCTCAACCCTGGCCCTGGATAATTTTTCCATGCTGCTGGACGGGATCAAGGCAGAAGGCGCGGCGCTGGTGCGAACCGGCGGCAAGCGACCAGAGATCGAGGCCACCCTTGCGGCCGGAACCATCAATATCGATACCTATGTTGGCGGAGGCCCGAAAAATGCTTCCCCTGCCCCGGCGCAAGCCGGTTGGAGCACAACGCCGGTTGACCTGTCGGGGCTGGATGCGGTTAACGCCGATTTGCGTCTTTCAGCGACCAAAATCACCTATGGCAAGATCAAGATCGGCAAGAGTGCGCTGGCGGTGACCCTGAATAACGGGGTTTTGAAAGCGGATCTGGGCGAGTTGCAGCTTTACAAGGGGCGCGCATCGGGAAAGCTGACCATCAATGGCGGCAAGCATATACCTGCTTTTGCCGCGGCCATGTCCACGAGCGGGGTTGAAGCCCTGCCCCTGCTATCCGATGCGATGGATTTCAACTGGATTTCCGGGAAAGCGGCGTTTTCCTATTCGGTTTCGGCAACCGGGAACAGCCAGAAAAGCATGATCTCCAGCCTGAAGGGGGCTGGCAAGTTTTCTTTTCAGGACGGCGCCATTGAGGGAATCAATATTGCGCAGATGTTCAGGGGGCTGAAAAAAGGCGCCCTGAACGGCTGGTCCCGGACACCCAGCGCCAAAACGGATTTCAGCATCCTGTCCGGTTCGTTCCGCATAGCAAAAGGGATTGCCTCGAATTCGGACCTGAAAATGAACGGGCCGCTGGTCCGGTTGAAGGGGCAAGGAATTGTTGATCTGCCCCGCCAGTACCTGAACTACAAGGCCCGGCCCAAGCTGGTGGCGACATTGAAAGGCCAGGGCGGAAAGGACAACCTGAAAGGGCTCACCATCCCGGTCAAGATCAAGGGGCCGTGGAGCAAACCGAAGATCATACCGGACCTGAAAGGCCTGCTCAAAGACCCCGATACCCTGGTCAAGGACGCAAAATCCGTTGTCAAGAAGGTGAAGCGGATTGGCAAGAAGCTCAAGACGCTGAAAAAAAGCGATGCAAAAGCCCTGGTCAAGGGCTTGCTCGACAATGTCGACAACGGCGCTCGGGATGACCCGGTTGGGGGACTTTTGAAAAACCTTCTGAGCCGGTAACTTTGGCAGGATTCTCGTTACCGGATCATTAATCTTAGCGTGCCAGATTAGGCGGTGAATCTGGATTTGATTTCGAGGAACGCGCGGGTGATCGACTTTTCCCAATTGAGCATTCTCATGGTAGAGAACAACAAGCATGTCCGGCGCATCATGCAGGAGATGCTCCAGGCTTTTGGCGTGCGCAAGATCCTGCAATCTCCCGATGCTCTTGAGGCCTATTCACTCATGCTGGCGCAGCAGGTTGACCTTGTCATCCTTGATTTTTTTCTTGGCAAGCTCGATGGTGGAGACTTTACGCGCATGGTGCGCCAGGATGCGGCCTGCATTAACCGGATGACCCCGATCCTGCTCTGTACCGGCCTGCCGGAGCATTACCGGATTGCCAAGGCGCGCGATGCGGGAATTAACGAGATTCTCGCCAAGCCGGTGGCGCCGCGTGACCTTTACCTGCGCATCAATGCCATGCTGGAAAATCCGCGCCCCTTCGTGATTACCGACAAATATGTCGGCCCGTGCCGCCGCCGCCGCCAGAAAGTCGGCTTCCCGCCAAATCTGGAACGGCGCAAGCAAACCGAAGGCACGATCATCATGCCGCCGCGCGTATGGCGCCGGTCAGGTGTCGCCTGAAGCGCCGCCTCCTTCGCAAGAGGCCCCTCCGGATCTGCATGACGTGATTGCCTTCCTGAGCCGCCCGGAGACATATTCGTCCCGACCGGAAAAGGTGGAGCGCATCGATACCCACGGGGCGATGGTATTCCTGGCCGGAGACATGGCGGTCAAGATCAAGAAACCGGTGCATTTTCCCTATATGGATTTTTCGACGCTGGAAAAGCGCCATGTGGCAATTGCCCGCGAATACGAGATCAACGCGCCCCATGCGCCCCGGCTCTACCGGAAGATCGTGCCGATTACCCGTTCGCATTCCGGACGGCTGGGCCTCGGCGGCAACGGAGATGTGGTGGAATGGGCATTGCTCATGCGCCGCTTCGGGCAAAACCGCCTTCTGAGCGCCATGGCCGATGCCGGGGCCCTTGACCGGGAAATCATGGCCCGGCTGGCAAAATCGGTTGTCCGCCTGCACCAGGGAGCCGCCGTCAATCGCCGCGCCCGGTTTCACGAAGCCCTCAAAACACGCGTGAGGCATAATGAACAGGCCTGCCGGGAATATCCCGACCTGTTTGATCCGGCGCGCGTGAATATCCTGTTTTCACGTTGCCACACCCTTCTTGAGCAACAGGCGGAGATGATCCGAGCGCGCGTTGCGCAGGGCCATGTCCGGCGCTGCCATGGCGACTTGCACCTGCGCAATATCGTCATGCTGGAGGACGGGCCGACCCCGTTCGACGCCATCGAGTTCGACGAGAAGATCGCTACCACCGATATCCTCGACGACCTGGCGTTTTTGCTCATGGACCTCGTGGAACGGAAACTGCAAGCCCTGGCCAACCAGGTCCTGAATACCTGGCTGGGAGCGATGAATTCAACCGCCCATTACGAGGCTCTTGCCCTGTTGCCGCTGTATCTTTCCTCACGGGCCGGGATTCGCGCCAAGGTCATGCTGCCCCTGATGAACCAGCCCGGAGAACGGAAAGGAAAAGAAGCGCGCAAGGATGCAATCTCCTATTTTGAAACCGCCGGGGCGCTGGTTGCCCCATCACCCCCGCGCCTGATCGGGGTGGGCGGGCTGTCGGGAAGCGGCAAGACAACCCTGGCGCGCCTGATTGCTCCTTTTATCGGGACCGCACCGGGCGCGGTTTGCCTGCGCTCCGACGTGATCCGCAAGAGGCTGATGGGGGTGGAGGAAACCACCCGGCTGCCCGGATCGGCCTATGCTCCCAAGATAACGCAAAGGGTTTATGAACTCATTCTGGAGCGCGCCAGCGCGGCCCTTGCGGCCGGTCACAGCGTGGTGGCCGATGCGGTCCATGCGCGAGAATCCGAACGCCTTGCGCTTGAGAACCTGGCGCGGAAACGGGGCGTTCCTTTTCACGGGCTGTGGCTGGATGCACCAGAAGATATCCTGATGCAACGGGTCTCGGCGCGGCGCGGCGATGCCTCGGATGCGGACCGGAATGTCGTTGCCCGGCAACTGGAACATGACGTTGGACGGCTGGACTGGCCCAGGATCGAGGCTGCGCAAAACAGCCAGGTTCTCGCCAGAAAGGTGTTGGAGCGGGTGATCGGGATCGAACCGACGACATTCAGCTTGGGAAGCTGACGTTCTACCACTGAACTACACCCGCCTGGGGACATAATTACCCTTGCGGCAGGTTGTCTGACAAGGTCTATTTTATCTCTTTGCACGATTGTGCGGATATGTTCAAATCGGCTTCACA
>CAZHLV010000012.1:0-14671 GCA_964533415.1 uncultured Hyphomicrobiales bacterium | reverse complement strand
AAGCCGTCAGTGAGCCTGAAGCCATTCTCGGGCCTGCCGCTGGGCCTCATGGATATCTTCTGACGACATCTCGCGGGCCAGTTCGGAGCGGTATTCAAGAGCGCTCCGGTTGCCCTTGAGCGCCGCAAGGTTAAACCATTTATGGGCACTGACCAGGTCTGCTTCAACGCCTTTACCAGCTGAATATTTCAAACCCATTTCATAAAAAGTATCAGCTGAAGCCGCCGGCGCCGCCATTTCGAGATTTTCCAGTTCCGCCATATGCATTCTGGCCATTTCCCTATTCCCCGTTCGATTGTCTCTTTCCATTCCGGTCATGTGCAAATCGTTATTTTGTCTGCACCGGATAATCAATGTTTGCGGGTATATAGTGAATGTATTCGGTTAAATTTTAAGTTAATTGTCTAGTTTAATTATAAATAAACAAGATGTGAACGAGTTATTACTTAAACCAAGCGTTAAGCAAAAGAATCAGCAGATTTCCGCCAGATTCAAACCCATGTAAACTCATGATTCACACTTTGATTTACTTCTGAGAAACCATGAAACCAAGAGAGTCAATTTTATTAGCCGATTCATCATGCCTTTTTTCAAGCCGGTTCGGATATAGGATAGGATGGCTTCACTTGCGTTTTTCCTCTCCCAACGCCATACCGCGCCGAACTCCCGGACGGGCGAGCATCCGCTCCAGCCAGTTTTTCAGATTCTGGTGCTGGTCAATATCCTGCCCCTGGCGCTCATAGGCGCTGACCCAGCCGACACAGGCGATATCGGCTATGGAGAACTCATCCGCCAGCCAGTCGCGCCCTTCAAGCCGCGTATCCATCACCTCATAGAGACGCTCGACCTCATCGGTATAACGCGCAATGGCATACGGGATTTTCTGCTTGGCAAAAAAGCGGAAATGATGCGCTTGGCCTGCCATGGGGCCAAGCCCGCCAACCTGCCAGAACAACCATTCATTGACCTTGATACGGGCGTGTTCATCGGCAGGATAGAATTTACCGCTCTTTTGCGCCAGATACAGCAAGATTGCCCCGGATTCAAAGATGCTGACCGACTTGCCGCCGGGGCCTTGCGGGTCAATGATCGCGGGGATGCGGTTATTCGGGGAAATCTTCAAGAATCCCGGCTCAAACTGCTCATCCATGAGGATATTGACATAATGCAGGTTATAAGGAATCCCGCACTCTTCCAGCATTATGGAAACCTTCCAGCCATTTGGAGTCGGCCAGTAATATAAATCAACCGGGTTTGCCGCGGTGCTCATGGGATCTTCCTTGTTATTTTTCTTCTGGATCATTTCCGGTTTTGACTGAATCAAAACCCGAATCTAACTCCTTGTTTCTACCGCGCTTCTTATCGTAAAAACCGGTTCCCACTTTTCCGGAAGCGCTATATCGGCTCCAGTTCAACCAGGACTGCCCCCTCCTCGACCTGGTCGGTTTCATGGATGTTTATTTTTACAACCCTGGCGTCAAAAGGTGCTTTCAATGCATGTTCCATCTTCATGGCTTCAAGAATGATAAGCGTTTCGCCCTTGGCCAGGTTTTGGCCCTTGGCCAGGCCCATTTGCAGGATCTTGCCCGGCATGGGAGCGGTAATGCGCCCTGCTCCTGATCCGGCGGCCTCTTCGGCCGTTATTGCCTTGGCCAAGGCAATATGCACGACCATGGCCCGGGATGCCGCGTAAACTCCGTTTGCATCTTCAACCAGGCTTACCGGCAGAGTTTCGGTATCCTGATCGGGGTTATCGCCGGGCAACAGCACGGCGCATTTGCCGTTTTTCCACGAGACAAGGACCGGAAGTGGTTCGCCATCAACCTCAAGTTCAAGGCCTATTTGCCGTTCGCCGCCCAATTGCCAGCCATCTGTCCGGCTCCAGGGCGAGGTATCGGATTTGGGAACCTGACGGAGAATCTCGTGAAGCGCCCCGGCCCGGATCAGGCTGGTTTTGAGCCTGACATCAGGCCGGGTCAACTCGTCCAGGTGGCGTTCGATAAAGCCGGTGTCAATTCCGCCCGCCAGAAATGCGCCATGGGTGATGAGCCGGTGCAAAAACGCGGCATTGGTTTTTACCCCGGCGACGAGGCTTTGGGTAATCATGTTCTCCAGCCGCGCGATCGCCTCCTCGCGGGTTTCGCCCCAGGTTATCAGCTTGGCGATCATGGGATCATAATGAGGGGTCACCGCACCACCTTCAATAACCCCGGTATCAACCCGTTGATGTTTGCCATCTGCGGCAAATTCCAGCCGCACCAATGTTCCGGTGCTGGGCAGGAAGCCATTTTCTGGCACTTCGGCATAAAGCCGTGTTTCGATGGCGTGACCGTTAGCGCTGATGGAGGATAAACGCGAGGGTAAAACCTCGCCATCGGCAATGCGCAATTGCCATTCCACCAGGTCGAGCCCGGTAACCATCTCGGTCACCGGATGCTCGACCTGCAAGCGGGTATTCATCTCCAGAAACCAGAAGCTGTCAGGAGCAAGATTTTTTGCCCCTTCTGCGATAAACTCAACAGTGCCCGCGCCGGTATAGTTCACCGCCCTTGCCGCTTCAATGGCCGCCTCGATCATGGCCTTGCGGGTCTCTGGCAACATGCCGGGGGCGGGAGATTCCTCGACAATCTTCTGGTGGCGGCGCTGGGCTGAACAATCACGTTCCCAAAGATGCACGACATTGCCGTGGTTATCTCCGAGGATCTGGATCTCGATATGCCGCGGGGTCTCGATGTATTTTTCAATCAGCAGGCGATCATCGCCAAAAGACGAGCGCGCCTCGCGCCGGGCGGCGCTGATTGCCTCGCCCAGTTCGCTGACCCCGAAGACCAGCCGCATTCCCTTGCCGCCGCCACCCGCGGAGGGCTTGATAATCAGGGGAAAACCGATCCTGATGGCCTGATCTCCAAGAATGGCGTCATCTTGCGCCTCGCCGTGATACCCCGGAACAACCGGCACGCCAGCCTTCTGCATCAGGTCTTTTGCCGTCGATTTCAGCCCCATGGCGCGGATGGCCCCGGGGGATGGACCGATAAACGTTATACCGCTGGCCGCGCAGGATTTGGCAAATTCGGCATTTTCCGCCAGAAACCCGTAGCCCGGATGCAAGCAAGCTGCCTTGCTCTTGCGGGCAACGTCCAGTATGGCCTGCGCATCAAGATAGCTTTGCGCGGCCGGGGCTGGACCAATGCGCCAGGCTTCATCGGCCTCGGCAACATGAAGAGCATTGCGGTCAGCATCAGAGTAAACAGCAATGACCCGAAGCCCCATGCGCTTGGCCGTGCGGGCAATGCGAACGGCAATTTCACCGCGATTGGCGATCAGTATGGAATCAAACATGAAGGTACTTTACAATTGCAAATCAAAATCAGGAAGCCTCATGGGACAACATAAAGCATGTGATATCAACTTATGCGCACAAAAGCCGGGCTTGACTCTGGCGCCTTCAAACAAGAATCAACGCTCATCCGGAGTCTCTCGGAACCTCTTGACGTGTTGATAATCCCGCCCGCCCTGGACCTGCCTCACCATGGCAATTCATAACCTTCAGCATGCCAGAATTTCGCCGTGTTCTCCAGCGTGGTTTCATCAATCCGGGCAATCAGTCCCCGGGCAGCTTCATCTGCATCAATATACCCATTTCCCCCGGTCATTCCGGTGCGCACATAGCCAGGATGCAGCAGAACCACGGCAATGCCCAAGGGTTTCAGATCATGCGCCAGATTGACCCCGGCCATGTTCACCGCCGCTTTCGACATCCGGTAGCCGTAATTGCCGCCCGAACCATTATCGGTCATTGAACCAACACGGCTGGACAGGATCGCCACCTTGCTGCCTGCTCCCATATGCGCAAGCAAGGCTTTTGTCATGCGCAGGGGCGCAAGGGCATTGACTTCATATTGTCTTACCATGCGGTCAAAATCCAGATCATCAAGCGTTTCACTGGTGAGCAATCCGGCATTGTTGATAAGCACATCCACCCTTGCCTTGCCAGTGAGCGCTGCAAAGGCGGTAACCGAGGCGTCATTGGTCAACTCCACCCCCTCATGCACGTCAAGGCCGAGTTTATCAAGTTCCGGCGAGGACTGGCGGCAGGCCACGACAACCTCATCACCGCGGGATTTATAGAGCTTTGCCAGTTCCAGTCCAATCCCCCGGTTTGCTCCTGTTATAACAATGCGCGCCATGAATCGGACCTTCCGGTAAAATACTGTTCCAGACCTGATATAGGAGCTTTACGTCAAAACCCCAAGACATTCACCGGGGAAAACCGCTTACATGAAGTTTACCAGAGACAATTTGGAAAGGGAGGATGTTGTCTGATAGCTGGCCTGAAGGCTGGTCTGGAGTTGAAGCAACAAAACGCCGACCTCGTAGGAGTCGATCTGCTCAACCTCGCTCAGGACAGACTGGCTGAAACTGATGGAGCTTTCCAGCTTCTTGCTCACCGAGTTCAAGGTGCCCTGCTTGTAGCCCAGCAGGGATTCCAGCGAGGCAACGGACTGCTCGCCCGGTTTGATGGACAAATCAGCAGCCGTGCGCGTGACCATGGCGTCATAGCGGGCCTCGTCATTGGCGTCGGCAGCGTCAAAGGTTTCAGCCGCCATGACCGAGAGAATGCGCACCCCGTCCATCAAGGCATGCTCATCGGCCCGGACCCCGTAGGATATCGAGTATCCATCATCGACCTTGGCGATCGCTCCATCACGCGGTGAACCTTCAAGGTCACCTGTGTACCAGAATACGGTGTCGCTGGTCGTGGCGTCCTTGAGCGCCGTTGCGCTCGCAAAGGGCGGACCATCCACACGTTGCGGCGGTGAGCCCGGGGAAATATCAAAAAAATCCGTTCCGGCCTGCAAGGCCGAGGCAGCTTCAAGCTCGGTCTGGGTCAGGGTTTCGACTTCACGCACCAGCGCGCCTTGAAAATTGTTCGCTGTCTCGGCGGCTGTTGCCCCGATTGTAAATTCATGTTCACCGGGCGGATTGGCCGTGGTTGCGGCAAGGGTCAAATCCAGATCGGACCCATCGGGAAGTTTCAGTTCAACGGTAATTTTCTCACCTTGTTGCGGCGGCGTTGCCGTAAAGGTTATGCTCAAGGATGATGGAGAACCGGCCGGACCTGCCGTTGTCGTACCGCTCAAGGAGCAGTTTACAGCGGTCAACTTGAATCCGAATGGCGAACCTGCGGCATCTTCTGAAAGCGAGACTACGCCTCCGGCGGATGGGGGTATAACCAGGCGGCCACGGCCATCAGCCCCCATATCGGCCGCCTTGCGCTCGGCAATTATATCTTTCAGGCCGCTTTTCCCGCCTTTTCCCTCCAGGATATCATCTGCCCGCGCCACGGGCGAAGTGGCGCCATCGCGCCCGGCAAAAAGATAACGGCCATTCAACTCGGTATTGAGAAGTTCAACGACTTCGTTCAACCGGTCCTTTGCCGTGGTTTGGGCGAGTGTCTGGCCATTCAGGTTGGGCTGATACGGGGTTGATCGCATTTCCCTTTGCGAATCGAGAAAATTTTCGCGTATGCGCCCGAGGGATTGCTGGGTAACCTCCAGCCGCAAAAGCGCGGTTTCCGATGATCGCAGATAGGATTCCTGAGACGAGATATCGGCGCGGGCAGCCAGCGAGACAGTTCGGTCTGCGCCCAGCCCACCAAGGGTCTGGGACTTGTTCCCGGTTCCAAGCTGCAATTCCAGCTCGTCCAGTTGATCGCGGAGCATGCTGACAGTATGGGTCAAACCATATCCTGAAGAAAGCGCCGATATGCTCATGGTTACATCCTCATCAACATTTCTGTCATTTCCTTGATCGCCGTAATCACCCGGGCGCTTGAGGTATAGGCATTTTGCAGTTCGATCAGGTTTGCCATTTCCTCGTCGATATCAACGCCGCTTTCCTTGTTGATGCGCTCTTGCAGCGCCCCGACGACAATTTCCTGGGCGGATTTTGACTGCGCCGCGGCTTCTGACCTTCCGGTCTGGGAGGCAATGATCCGCCGGGCAAAATCATCAACAGCACCCTTGTACGGGGCATTGGAGGTCCCGATTCCCGAAGCCGGGTCAAAATCAAAACTCTGCTCGGTGAGGCGCCGGCCCAGTTCCAGGGGGCGGGTTGGATCACTTGCCCCGGTTGCCGGAGAGGCCGAGTAATTCACCAGCCAGGAACTGTCGGCCGCCACGGAACCATTTACGGAAATGCGCGCGGCAAATCCAAGTTTCTGGTCCACGCCATCAAATGAACCGCTATAGGCAGCACCGGCGGAATCCTTGAACAGGGAGAGCTGGGCCCCATTGCCGGAAAGCGCCGTGGAGGTGATGCGCGCATTCACATCTGCGATATCTACATTGGCCGCCGCGCCATCATCAAGAAAACGGATGGTGTTTCCCGCCGGGTTGCTCACGGATATATCCGCTCCCAGGGCCGCGCTCATGCTGGCGGCGGCAGCAGCCATTCCACCGGAAAAATCAATCCCGACAACGGTATCGTTGGGGTTTGGCGTGGCGTCATCACCCAAGGGAAGCGTAGCAGCATCATCAACACGGATAAAGGTGACCGTTTTGTCCGTACCGCCCTCGGTATAGTTGATGGTTATCCGGTTGCCCGCCAGAAGCCCGCTCACATCAAGATCAAACCCTTCCTGGGCACCTGAAGCAATCGCCGCGCCTTCATTGGTGTAATCTGAAAAAGACAGCGCCAGGCCATGGGCCAATTCATCAAGCTGGGTCTGGGCTTCCACCAGGATATCATCGCGCAAGGTCAGGTAGCCGCCGATCACGCCGCCAAAATTTGCCCGCCCCCGGATCAGGTCCGAAGTTGAGCCATTTGCCGCCACGATCTTGATGGTGCCAACGCCGCGTTGGGCATCGGTGGGACTGTACAAGGATTGCGGACCGATATTGCCATGTTCATCAAAATCAAGCCGGCTTGCCACCCCGTCCACCAGAAGGTCGCCATTGCTGGTATAGACGCGAACCGAACCCCGATCCCCTTCCGAGACGGTTATGTCAATAAGCTCCGACAGGCGATTGACAAGCTGGTCGCGCTGATCCGCAGTATCCGCCGAACCTGTCAGGGTTCCATAGCTTGACTGAACGGAAGTATTCAGAGATGCAATCTGCTGCAACAAATCGTTGACCTCGTCCACGGCATTGGAAATCCCGCTTTCAGTATCGCGCCGCAATGCCTGAATATTTCCGCTTAACTGGTTGAGTTTACTGGTCAGTTGTTCAGCACCCATCAACACTGCCTCGCGGGCGGGGCCAGATTCTGGAGAGGTTGCAAGATCCTGCAAGGCTCCGGACAAGCGGTTTACCGCCGTGTCCAGGGACGAGTCGGAGCCGGGTTGGCCATAGATCATATCCAGCCGGTCAAGATACTGGCTGAGGACCTGCCGCGAACCATTGATCCCCAGCTCCGTGTGCAATTGTTGCTGCAGGAACTTGTCAACATCGCGCGTGACCGTTGTTTTCCGGACTCCGAAACCTCCGCCGCCAACCGCGAGGTTTTCCTGAACCTGGGTTTTGCGGGTATATCCGGGGGTCCCGGCATTCGAGACATTGCGCGAGACAAGCTCAAGCCCGGACTGGTTGATGCTCAACCCGGAAATCGCCGTTGATAATGCTGTACCAAGCCCCATTGGACGCCCCTTTATTTATATCCCACCAAAACCTGACCTACCGCTTCATCGCCAGGGCTTCCTTGAGCATGTCATCGCCGGTGGTAACGATGCGCGTACTTGCGGCATAAGCCTGCTGGGTGACGATCAGCTTGGTAAACTCATCGGCAATATCGGCGTTTGAGCCTTCCAGGGCCTGCGCCACTATGGAGCCTTGCGCGCCCACGATGGCCGCCCCGGAATTTCGTGTCTCGGCAAAGGCGCCGCCATTGAGCTTTTCCAGCGCTTCATCAGAGTTGAAACTGGCCAGGGAGACTTCATAAAGCTCCAGATTCTGACCATTGGTGTAGGTTCCGACAATGCGCCCCTCATTGGAAATGGCGATACTCGACATTTCACCGGAGGCATAGCCATCCTGGAAAATATCCGTAACCTTCGAGATGCCATTGGAATCGGCAAACTGGGTCAGGTTGGTGGATCCATGCGTAAGCTTGATATCACCCAGATTAACGTCATTCACGGTCAGGCTGGAAATCGTCACATCGCCAGAGGCCGGGGTTGCCAATTGACCATTGCTGGAGAAGGTGTAAACCTGCCCCAGGTTTGTCCAGGCCGCATCCCCGACACTTGCATTTGTCTTGCTCTGGTAGAAAGCTTCCCAGGTATCCGTTCCGCCATTTGCAACGCTATTCGTTTTAGCCCATCTGAGCTGGACATTCACCGGCGCACCGGTTGAATCATAGAGCGTAATTGCGCCTCCTGATATGCTGGTATTCAGGAATTTCTCCTCTTCAGAGCCCAGAACCTTCCCCGTTCCGGCATCCAGGGGGTTGTTCGTGAAGTCGCCCGGATCAAGAAGCTCGCTATTGGCGACAGAAGACGAATAATCGGCTGTTTTCGGCGTTGCCGCCAGATTGGCGTGATAGGTGATCGTGGTCGACGCCCGGGCGGGAAGAAAATTGGTGGAAACCTTAATGACTTCCGGCAAAGACCCCGACGGGTTTCCCGTGGTCGGGTCAATCTTGAGTCCCTTGAGATAATATCCAGAACCGTTTACAAGATACCCATGCCGGTCAACGGCAAAATCACCACGGCGGGTATAGCGCGGCACATTCTTGAAAACCGGCTCGCCATCGGCCTCGGAGATCCGTTCCTCGGTGATAAAATACCCATCACCGCGAACAGCCATATGGGTATTGATTTCCGAGCTTTGAATATCTCCCTGGACAAGGTTGGTTGAACGCGACACCCCCCGCACGCCGCCGCCGCGAACGCTTCCAGGAAGACCATTGATGACCAGGTCTGAAAATGCCGTCTCCGTTCGTTTGAACCCGACAGTGCGGGTGTTGGCGATATTGTCGGAGATATGCTCCAATGCATAGGATTCCGCCCGCAAGCCACTGACTGCCGTGACCATTGCCCCAAAAATACCCATTCAAATTCTCCACTATTAAATCGTTCTTCGCAATTCGTGCTTGCCAAGGATAATCTGCAAAGAGCGGGCCAACCTGCTTTTCCTAGCAAATACAATGGCATAATACGATTGTTAGGGTTTGGTTAACCATGCTTGGGAAGATTCTGCGCAACGGGGCGGCAAGAATTACCCGGCAGGTCTATTTTGCCGGGATGAATTGACTCATGGAGGTTCATATTCCATAATCTTGATATGTAAACCGAGAAAAATTATAAGGGCTGGTGAACTGATCCAGCCTTGAAAAGAGTGTTATTTCGGGCGCGTGTGATTACTTGGGAGGGTAGCACGTCCTGTTAGGGGGAACGCGCATGAGCAAAAAAACAAAAACATCTGTCACCATTGATCCGCATACAGATATGGCCCGCATGGTCAAGGAACACCCGGAAGATGCCCTGGCAATTACGCTTTCGGCGGCGGAAAGTTTCTTCATTTCCTTTGAACGCTCCGCCAAGCGCTGGGAACGGATCATTTACCCCGGCATGATCCTGATGGTCCTGCTGATGGCTTACGGGTTCTATCTTGTCTTTACCCTCTCCAAGGACATGCAAACCATTGCACATAAATTTGACCCGGAGATGGGGCTTCACATGACAGAGCTTTCCACGAACATGAAAGGGCTGTCACAAAACATTCAGGTCATGTCAGACAATATCGACATCATGACGGTCCAGGTTCGCAGCATGTCCTATTCCCTGCGTTCGGTTGATGTGAAAATGGATTACATCAAGAACATGGAAGACATCAGCCTCAAAATGGCGGCCATCAACAAGCAGATGGATTATCTCAAGCATATGAAGGCCATTGACCTCCAGATGGCGGCCATGAACCGGCAAATGGCGGTGATGACGGCCAATATCGACCGCATGCGTTTTGATATCCAGACGGTCTCGCGGCCCATGTCGAAAATGAACAGTATCATGCCGTTTTAGCTCAACCTGCGTTCAAGAGGAAACGCTTGAATACAGATAAGTTGATCGACCTCAAGGAGGTGGAGCAACGATAGAGCATTCACTTGAACGCGCGTTGCTCCAGGGCCCGTTGCGCATCAAGCCTGTTGCGCATCAAGATTGTGGCGCATCAAGATTGTGGCGCCGCCCTCTCCCTGAGTTTGTCCTGCATCTGCATTTTCCAGTAGCTGAGTTGCACGGCGGCGCGCCCGATCAGGCCGCCAGCCCAGCGGGCTTTATACGGAGCAAAAAGCCTGTAGCGGTCCGAACCATGGGCGATGGCCTCCGCGATAATTCGCCCGCCAATGGTGGCGGTGTTGAGCCCATGTCCACCAAAGGCGCTGGCCACCCAGACACCTTCACCAACCTGCCCGACAAGTGGCATTTTATGCACCGCGTATCCCATTAATCCACCCCAGGCATGGTCAATCCTGAAATTGCCAAGCTGGGGATAGACATCAAGAATATCCCTTTTCATCATGGCCCCCAGAGCCGCAGGCTCGGATTGCCGCGTGGTAATGCGCCCACCCCATAACAGGCGATCGCCTTGAACGATCCGGTAATAATTGCTGGCCCGGCGGGATTCGACAATGGCAGCATTCGTGCGCACCGCAAGGGGAAGTTTCTCGCCCAGGCTTTCAGTGCTCACTACGTAAGTGGCAACGGGAAGGATAGCCGAGGAAATCGCGGGGAAGACCCCCTTCATATAGGCGCTGGCGCAAAAGACCACATGTTTGCAGCGAACCGCGCCTTGCGCGGTGAGAACCTTGTTCTGGCTCCCCTTTGTTTCCAGTTTGATTACCTTTGCTTGCTCGAAGACCCTTGCCCCTTCACCGACCGCGGCCTTGGCCAGCCCCAGGGCATAATTCAGGGGGTGAATGTGAAAGGCAGCTTCACTTTCATACCAGGCCTGGTGGTAACGGCGGGTAGAGAGGCGTTCGGCCAGTTCCTGTTTTCCCAGCACATCAACAGGATAATCAAATTTTTCCGTCAGCAATTCCCGGGTTTTGAGGATTGTATTCATATCGTCATGGCGCTGGACATGCAGGTAGCCCGGAACCGGATCAACGCCCGGCATGTCGTATTGGGAAACCAGATCTCGCAAAGCAACCGCGCCCTCGCGGGAAAGCTCAAAAAGAGCGCGGGCCTGTGCAAGGCCACAGGTTTTTATGATGCTGTTCAAGTCCTGCGCATAGCGCGGAGATACAAACCCGCCATTACGCCCCGAAGCCCCCCAACCCACGTGTTGTGCTTCCAGAACAATCACGTCTATTCCTGATTTTGCCAGATCAAGGGCGCAGGTCAGCCCCGCAAAACCGGCCCCAATGATGCAGACATCAGCTCTCAGGTCCTGCAATAGCGGGGCATGTTCGGGAGCTTCAACCCTGGTATGGGCATAGTAACTGTCAGGATAAATATTCATTTGCGGGTAAACCTGAATGATGTGGGGCTTGCCTTGTCAAGAAAGGCCGTCTAAGTGTTTATCATGCTTTATCTTTATCTCTTGCGCCATGCCAAATCGAGCTGGAATGAACCGGCCCTGAAAGATTTTGACCGTCCGCTTGCGCCGCGTGGCTGGAACGCTGCACCGCTGATGGGCGGATATATGAAAAAAATGAATTACCAGCCAGACACCATTTTGTGTTCTCCGGCCAAGCGGACCCGGGAAACCCTGGACATGATCGAACGGTACCTGGTCAAACCACACCATATTTACATGAACGAATCTATTTACCATGCTGATTCTTCAAGGCTTCTTGGGTTAGTGCGTTCAGCAGCGGCAAGCACGAGGAAACTGATGCTCATCGGCCATAATCCCGGCATCCAGGAACTGGCGCTGACCCTGGCGGGAGATGGCGATCGCAAATCCTGGCAAAGCATGTGGTCAAAATACCCCACCGCTGCCTTGGCAGTTTTGTCGTTTGATACCGAGGACTGGCCACGGGTCAAGGCCAGGGCTGGTAAACTGGTTGATTTCAAATCCCCGAAAATATTGGCCAAGTCAACATAAGAAAGCCTGTTTGTTTCCCTCCTCCCTTGCCATTGCCGCAGCTTCGCCTTACCTCTTGAGTCGTGACATGAGAGGCTGTTGCTTTGAAATACTCAGATCTTCCCGGTGAAGCCCTGCATGCGCTTGGCGGCATTGGCGTATATGCGCGGGATATTCTTGAACCAACGATCCGGCTTGGCGTCACGGGACTTTCGCGTTCGGGCAAGACGGTTTTCATTACCGCGCTGGTGAACAATCTTTTGCATGGCGGGCGTCTGCCAGCTTTTTCGGCTCTGGCGGAAGGGCGCTTGCAGCGGGCCTGGCTGCAACCCCAGCCGGATGACAATATCCCGCGTTTTGCCTATGAAGACCACCTTGAGGCGCTCACCGGCCCCAACCGGCACTGGCCAAAAAGCACAAAACGGATCAGCCAGTTGCGGCTAACCCTTGAATATCAGCCACAGGGCTGGTTTGGCCGCAAGCTGGCCGGTGGGCGTCTGAATATTGATATTGTCGATTATCCGGGCGAATGGTTGCTGGATATTCCGCTTTTGAAGTTGAGCTTTGCACAATGGTCACGCCAGGCCCTTGCGCAAAGCGAGGAAGCTGCCCGCAAGCCCCTGGCGGCCAAATGGCGCAGGCTGATGGCCAATATCAGCCCTGGCGCACCAGAAGATGAACAGCTCGCCCGCAAGGCTGCGGCGGCTTTTACGGCGTATCTGCGCGCCTGCCGCGATGAAACGGTTTCGCTATCCACGTTGCCGCCGGGGCGCTTCTTGATGCCGGGCGACCTGGAAGGCTCGCCAGCACTGACCTTTTCGCCCCTTGACATAAAGCCCGATGCCAAAGCTGGCGACAAAACGCTGCATGCCATGATGGAACGGCGATTTGAAGCGTATAAATCACATGTCGTCAAACCGTTTTTCCGCAATCATTTCTCCCGCCTTGATCGCCAGATCGTGCTGGTTGATACGCTTTTTGCCCTGAATGCGGGACCGGCGGCCGTTAAAGACCTTGAACATGCCCTTGGAGATATTCTCATGAGCTTCCGGCCGGGAAAGAACTCCTGGCTCTCGGCCATTGTCTCGCGCCGGATTGATAAAATCCTGTTTGCCGCCAGCAAGGCCGATCATCTGCATCATAGCAGCCATGACCGTTTGCAAAATATCCTGAGCCTGCTCACCGGTTCCGCCATGAAACGGGCCAGAATAGCCGGGGCGGATGTAGGCGCACTGGCCATGGCCTCGGTCCGGGCCACGCGGGAAGCCGCAGTGCGCCAAAATGGAGTCACGCTTGATTGCATTACCGGGATTCCGATCAAGGGAGAACGCCTTGGAGAAGAGGTCTTCGACGGTGAGGAAGAACTGGCGATATTTCCCGGTGACCTGCCGGAAAACCCCGAAGATGCCCTGCGCCCGACCTCCACGGGGGTTGAGGATTTGCGGTTCATCCGGTTTCGTCCACCTCTTATCAACACCAGCTCATCTCCCATCCTCCCGCATATCCGTCTTGACCGGGCCATTGAATTCTTGCTTGGAGACCGCCTCTCATGACCGCGCGCAAACCCGCCGCCTTCCGGCTGCCCCCTGCGGATCAAACACCGCCCGTGCAAAAAACCAAGCGGACCACCTCCAAGCCGCGTAAAAAAGCGGTGGAAACGCCAGCGCCCAGTATCAAGATCACCCCTTTGCCGGACGGAGATGAACAAGAAGCAAATATCTCACCCATGCCGATAAAGGGACCGCGCCGCCGCTACATCCGATGGGGGGTGATTTTAACCTCTGCGCTCGGTGGCCTGATCTCACTTGGCATCGGCCTGTGGGTTACGCAAATAGTCGGGGACCTTCTTGCGAATCACCCCTGGCTGGGGGGAGTTGCAAGCGCCTTGCTGGGACTGGCGGGACTAGCGGCGGTCGCGCTTGCGGGCCGCGAGATTTTTGCGCTTTTGCGCCAGCGGCGCATTGGCCGCATTCGCGCCAGGGCAAATCTGGCCCTGATGAAAGATAACGCGGATGAAGCCTTGAAGGTACAAGGCGCCCTCGCCCGGCTTTATGATTCGCGCAAGGATCTGGCATGGGGACTGGACCGTATCGGCGAGCATGACGGAGATATTCTCGATGCTGAGGCGCGCTTGCACCTTGTGGAGCGAGAATTAATGACGCCGCTTGACCAGCAGGCCCGCGCCCTTGTGGGCTCAACCGCAAGGCGCATCTCGATTTTGACCGCGATCAGCCCTTCAGCCGTTGTTGATATTGCCTTTGTGGCGGCGCTCAACCTGCGCCAGTTGCGGGAAATCTCAACGCTTTACGGCGGACGTCCCGGAGCTCTTGGCATGCTGCGGCTGGCGCGGATGGTGCTCTCGCACCTGGTGCTTACCGGCGGCATTGCCCTGGGTGAGGATGTCCTGAACCAGATGCTGGGACATTCCTTGATGAGCAAGATATCATCAAGGCTTGGCGAAGGGGCACTCAATGGAGCCTTGAGCGCCCGTATCGGGCTGGCCGCCATGGAAATCTGCCGCCCCCTGCCCTTTTCCGCGCTTAAATCACCAAGGCTGAAAACCATGCTGGGTGAATTGCTCAAAACCGGCAAAATTTCACCTTCGCCATAATTTGGCCGTTATGGACACAGAAATGAAAATG
>CAZHLV010000011.1:0-16133 GCA_964533415.1 uncultured Hyphomicrobiales bacterium | reverse complement strand
GCCATGGGCGAGCCGATCGACGGCAAGGGACCGCTGGTTCTTGGCGCTTCGTCATGCCATCTGCGCAATCTTCCGCCCCCGGCGCATATGCGCAAGCGGGTGGGACCACCGGTTGATCTGGGGGTAAAAGCACTCAACTGTTTCGCCACCTGCTGCGAGGGGCAGCGGATGGGGATTTTTGCCGGATCGGGCGTTGGCAAATCGGTACTCTTGTCGATGCTGGCGAGCAACACCGCCTGTGATGTTTCGATCATCGGGCTGATTGGCGAGCGCGGGCGCGAGGTGCAGGAATTTATCGAGGACAATCTGGGCGAAGAGGGCCTCAAGCGCTCTATCGTCGTGGTGGCGACATCTGATGAGGCGGCGCTGATGCGGCGGCAGGCGGCTTACCTGACCCTGACGCTGGCGGAATATTTCCGCGATCTGGGGCAGAATGTATTGTGCCTGATGGATAGCGTGACCCGCTTTGCCATGGCACAGCGTGAAATTGGTCTTTCCGCCGGTGAGCCGCCTACTTCAAAAGGTTATACGCCGACAGTATTTTCCGAGTTGCCGCGGCTGCTGGAGCGCGCCGGTCCCGGAACGGGACAAGGTTCCATAACGGGACTGTTCACGGTGCTGGTCGAAGGAGACGATCACAATGAGCCGGTGGCCGACTCGGTGCGTTCGATCCTTGACGGGCATATCGTCATGGAGCGCTCGATTGCCGAGCGCGGGCGGTTCCCGGCGATCAATGTGCTCAAATCGGTCTCGCGCACCATGCCGGACTGTTTAAGTGAAGAAAATCAAATCGTTGTAAACCGTGCGCGCAAATTGATGGCGACCTATTCGGATATGGAAGAGGTGATACGCCTGGGCGCATATCGCCCCGGTTCCGATCCGGTGATTGATGAGGCTATCCGTTATAACGAGGCTTTGGAGGCCTTTTTGTCCCAGCGCCGGGACCATGCGGTTACTCTCGATGAGGGATACGCGGAACTGGCACGAATATTGAGTGAAAACGATCAGGAAGAGTAATTTTGAGGACCTGAACCATGAAATCCAGAGATTCACTTATTCGCATTCACCGTTTCCAGGTTGACGAAAAACGTCGCCGGGTGGTGCAGATCGAAACCATGATGGCCGATTTCGAGAAAAAGGCGGTTGATCTGGAAAACCAGATTCAGGCGGAGCAGCGCAAGGCGGGCATTGATGATGTTACCCATTATGCCTATCCAACCTTTGCCAAGGCAGCGATAGCGCGGCGGGATAATATCAAGGCTTCCATAAGCGAATTGAACGGTCAGCTTGAAGAGGCCAAGGATGAGCTTTCCAATGCATTTTCCGAGTTGAAACGGCTTGAACTGATCGAGGAGCGCGAGATGATGAAGGTCAAGCGCGCCCAGATGATCCGGGAGCAAACCGGTCTTGATGAAGCGGCGCTCAACCTGTACCGCCAGAGCGACATGCGCAGATAACAAAGAGTTTTGATGCCTTGTGCGTCATGGAATATCTCTCTTGTAGAACGGTCCTGTGACATTGTAGTCTTGGGGCCGTTTTATTTTAGGAAGTGAAGACGCCATGCCCTCATTTGATATTGTCTCGAAAACCGATCTTGCGGAAGTCGAAAATGCCCTGAACAACATGCGCCGCGAGATGGAACAGCGCTATGATTTCAAGGGCTCGCATTGCACGATCGAAAATAAAGAGGGCGATTTGACCCTCAATGCCGATGATGATCTGAAACTGCGCCAGATGCATGAGCTGCTTCAGGGCCATTTGACCCGGCGAAAGATTGATGCGGGGGTTCTGGAGTATAAAACGCCCGAACAGGCAGCCGGGCAGGCAGTGCGCCAGCATGCCGTTATCCGCCAGGGAATCGAGCGTGATATTGCCCGCAAGATCGTCAAGGCCATCAAGGGTTCGAAAATGAAGGTTCAGGCGGCCATTCAGGGTGATGAATTGCGGGTTACGGGCAAAAAACGCGATGATCTGCAAGCTGTCATGACGCTGGTGAAGGGGCTGAAACTCGACATGCCCCTGCAATTTGTCAATTTCCGGGATTAAGCCGCGCCGCCGGCAGCTCTTGCCTTTGTCTCTTTCAGCAAATCCCGGGCAATGACCGCTACGGCGTGGGCGGCGGGGCAGGAGGGATGACGGATAAGCAGGCCGGTCTGGCGGCGAATGGCGTCGGGAACTTTTTCATCGCGCGGGATAATCCCGGCCAGCGGCGGCGAGAAATTCAGGAAAGCTTCACAGGCGCGGTGCAGCGAGGCATAGGCCTGTTCGCCGTCATGGGTGTTGTTGGCCATGTTGACGACAATGCGGATATCGGATGAAGGATCGCGCAGGATCAGCAATTTTATCAGGGCATAGGCATCGGTGAGCGAGGTGGGCTCGTTGGTAATAACCACAAGGGTTATGCCGGGCAGGGCGCAAAAGCTGGTGACGGTGCGGTCCAGCCCCGCGCCGATATCGACGATGGTGCGGTCATATTGCGCCGAGGCCAATACGAGGCCGCGGCGCAAGCGGTTGATTTCGCTCAAATTCAACTCGCTCAGGGCGCCCGAGCCCGAGCGCCCGGCAAGCAGGTGAATATTGCCCTCACCGCGCGAATTGCCGCCGACATTCTGGGTGGCGGCATTCAGGGCGATCTGGCCCGAGATAACATCGGCCAGCGAATAGCGGGCCGAAGCGCCAAGCTGGACATCGGCATTGGCAAGACCAAGATCACCGTCAAACAGCAGGATCTTGCGCTTGGTCAGGGCAAGGCACTGGGCCAGGGTGATGGAAAACCAGGTCTTGCCCACGCCGCCCTTGCCCGAGGCAACTTTTATCAGGCTTGGACCGCTGGAGGGCGGGGTGGCCGGGAATACCGGAAATCTGTGGATTTTTTTCATCATGATCCATAAGCCTTTACATGGGTGTTATTCAGGGATTGCTCACCGATTTGCGCCATTTTCGGCCGCTCATGGGGTTCGAGCAAATACTGCGCGAGCATGTCCGCGCCGGGAACCTCCAGACCATCGGCAAAATAGGGCGTGCGGCTGATGGCCCCCAGGGTGAGGCCAAGCTCGAATATGGCGCCGAGAATACCGCCCGGACGCCGCACCGTATCGAGCTTGGTCAGCACGATTGTTTTCACCCCGAGAGCGGCAAAGGCGGAAGCCTGATCCAGCGCATCCTCCCCGCCGGTGGCGGCGTCCATAACCAGCACCTTGTTGATGGCGCTCAGTTTTTCAGCGCGCGCCAGGTAATGGGCCAGAAGCTCCATTTCCGCCAGATCGTAAGGGTTGGCGGATGGGGTGTCGATGAAACAGGACTGGCCGGGGGCATCGTTGAGGGCCTTGACAAGCTTGTTGCTGATCTCCTGCGGGGATTTTATCAGGGCAGAGCGTTGCCCCAGCAAAGCGGCAAGAGCGGCGGCCTGCCCGGCGGCCCCGGTGCGCACGCTGTCGAGGGTTATCATGACGGGGGGCTTGTCCGCCAGAACGCAGCGGGTGGCGGCCTTGGTCCAAAGCGAGGTTTTTCCGCTTCCGGGAGGGCCCATGAACATAACCGGGGTCTGGGGAAAAACCGGCAGGGGCGAGAACAGGAAATGCGAGTTGAGGCTTTCAGATAGCGCCGAGGTGATATCCGGGCGCTCGCTGGCAATGGAGGTGCTGATGAGAGATTCGCGCAGGCGGTCCGGGATGCCGCGGGCGATCAGCACTTCACGAAGCTGGCTGGCGTTCCAGTTTTGCTGGGCCTGCGGGCGCCGGGCTGCGGCAGACTGAACCCCGAAGGCGGCGGGCATGGTTTCAGCATCGAGCCGCGCCTTGAGACGTTCATCGAAATTGCCGTCCAGGGGACTGTCGGAGGCGGCGCGCAGTTCTACTGATCCATCAGCCCGGTCAAAAGAGGAAATGATAATGGCGTTTTCCCCAAGCTCGGCGCGAACCTTGTTCATGGCATCCGCCATGTCTTTTCCAATGCAGCTTTTAATCCGCATGATGCTTGTTCCTGTGGTTGCCGGGGTGGTGCAATCGTGGTTTCATTACAAGACCCCCATGGATTTGAGTTTGATATGCGGGTGGATTTCATTTTGTGAAATAACCGGCGTCTGGGGCCGGAAACGCTCCATGATGGAGCGTACGAAAGGCCGCGCGGCGGCGCTGGTGAGCAGGACGGGCGTTTCACCCTCCTGGGCGGCTTTTTCAAATTCCTCGCGGACCGAGGTGATGAACTCGGATATCTGGCTGGGGGCCATGGCCAGTTGCCGTTCTTCACCATCGCCGATGATGCTTTCGGCAAAACGCTGCTCCCAGTTCGGAGACAAGGAGATAAGGGAGAGATAGCCTTCAGGCGACAGGTTGGCAGCGCAAATCTGCCGCGCCAGACGCGCCCGGACATGTTCGGTGATGGCGGCAACCGACTGGGTAAAGCCGGTGGCCTCGGCAATGCCTTCCAGAATGGTCAGCAAATCGCGGATAGAGACCCGCTCATTCAGCAGGTTTTGCAGCACGCGCTGAATGCCGGTGATGGTGATCTGGGCCGGGACGATTTCTTCCACCAGCTTGGCATGGTATTCTGGCAGATCATCAAGAAGCTTGCGCACCTCGGCATAAGACAAAAGCTCGGACATATTGTTCTTGAGAAGCTCGGTCAGATGCGTGGCCAGTACGGTTGGGGCGTCAACAACGGTATAGCCCTTGAAGGAGGCATCATCTTTCAGATTGCCTTCAATCCAGGTCGCAGGCAGACCAAAGGAGGGTTCGGTCGTGTGCATGCCGGGCATGTCAACCTGCCCGCCAGCCGGGTCCATGGCCATGAACTGGTTGGGGACAAGTTCGCCCTTGCCCGCCTCGACTTCCTTGATCTTGATGACATAGGAGTTGGAAGGCAGTTGCATGTTGTCGAGAATGCGCACGGAAGGCATGACAAAGCCCATGTCGCTGGCCAGTTGCCGGCGCAAGGCCTTGATCTGGCCAGTCAGCTTGTCGCCGTCATTGCCGTTGATGAGCGGCAGCAGGCCATAACCGAGCTCAAGGCGCAGCTCGTCCATGTGAAGCGCCGTGGATATGGGCTCTTCAACCGCTTCAGCGGCCTGTTCTTCTTCGATCGTGGCTTCGGCAATCTTCAGGGCGGCGGCTTCGGAGCGGGATTTGGTGGCGCGCCAGGCCAGGGTTCCGGCCCCGGCGGAAAGGGCCAGGAAAGGAATCACCGGAATGCCGGGCAAGAGCGCCATGACGCCCATCACCACCGACGACATGCCCAACGCCTTGGGGTAGCCTGAGAGCTGACCGATAAAGGCCTGATCGGCGGCCCCGGCGACACCAGCCTTGGAGACCAGCAAGCCGGCGGCCATGGAGACAATCAGGGCCGGGATCTGGCTGACAAGCCCGTCACCCACGGTAAGGAGGGTATAACTGGCGCCGGCATCGGCAATGGACATGTCCATCTGGGCAACACCGATAATCATGCCGCCAATGACATTGATGAAGGTAATCAGCAAACCGGCGATGGCGTCGCCGCGAACGAATTTCGAGGCGCCGTCCATGGCGCCGAAAAAGGCCGATTCATCTTCCAGTTCGCGGCGTCTCTTGCGGGCTTCGTCCTCGTTAATCATCCCGGCGGAAAGATCCGCGTCAATGGCCATCTGCTTGCCGGGCATGGCGTCGAGGGTGAAGCGGGCGGCAACTTCGGCGATGCGCCCGGAGCCTTTGGTGATAACGATGAAGTTGACCAGCACAAGGATCGAGAACACGATGATGCCAATGACGAAATTGCCCTGCATGACAAAATTGCCAAAAGCCTGGATAACCTGCCCGGCGGCATCGGTGCCTTCATGGCCATGGGCCAGAATGAGGCGGGTGGAAGCCAGGTTGAGGGACAAGCGCAACATGGTGGCAACCAGCAAAACCGTGGGGAAGGCTGAAAATTCAAGTGCTTTTTGAATGAACAGGGAGGTCATCAGCACCAGAACCGAGAAGATGATGGAGATCGCCAGCAGAAAATCCATCATCAGCGCCGGCATGGGCATGATGAGCACGACCAGAATCGTTATGATCCCGAAGGCAAAAGCAATGTCGGGCCGTTTTGCCATGCCCCTGAAATTACCAAGGCTGCCTAGAACGGGAAAACCTTTGGCTTCGCCGGAGGGCGGGGCTATCTCGCTGCCATGTTCAGGGGCTGCATCGGTTAATGCCATGAATTATAAAACCTTTTACGAGAGCTTGGTTGCATGTGAATTTATAATTCCCGTACTAGTATGTAGCGCTGCGCATCATTGTCCCGGGGGCAGTTCCCGGCGCGGTGATCTCAAGGCCTTCATCGCTGTATTGACGCAGTTTGTTGCGCAGGGTGCGGATGGAAATGCCGAGGATATTGGCGGCATGGGTGCGGTTGCCCAGACAATGATCGAGGGTTTCCAGGATAAGGTCGCATTCCACCTGCGCCACGGTGCGCCCCACCAGATTGCGGGTCACGGTTTCGGCGGTGGCGGCGGCCAGCGAGGCGGCTGCTTGCGGGGTAGCCATGTGGCCGCCATCAGGCATGCGGATGGCGCTTTCATCAATCTCCGGGCCTGTGGCCAGCAATACGGCGCGGTGCATAGTGTTTTCCAGCTCGCGGACATTGCCCGGCCATGGATTGGCGGTGATTGCCTGCCGGGCCTTTTGGGAAAGCTCACGTTCGGGCAGGGAATTGGCTTTTGAGTAAACCCCGATGAAGTGTTCGGCCAGGGCCAGGATATCGCCGGGCCGATCGCGAAGCGGCGGGATCACCAGGTTGATGACGTTCAGGCGATAGAGCAGGTCTTCGCGAAACTGACCTTCACGCACAGCGGCGAACAAATCGCGGTTGGAGGTCGCGATTATGCGGATATTGACCGGTATGGGTTTGCGTCCGCCCACCCGGTCGATAACCCGTTCCTGGATGGCGCGCAGCAACTTGGCCTGGAGACGAACATCCATTTCGCTGATCTCGTCCAGCAGGAGCGTGCCACCATCGGCTTCTTCAAATTTCCCGATCCGGCGGGCATGGGCCCCGGTAAAGGCGCCCTTTTCATGGCCGAACAACTCCGATTCAAGCAAGTTCTCCGGGATGGCGGCGCAGTTGACGGAAATAAACGCCTTGTCCTTGCGGGTGGACTGGCGGTGAACATGGCGGGCAATGACTTCCTTGCCAACCCCGGATTCACCGGTAATCAGGATACTGGCTTCGGACTTGGCGACCTGATTGGCCAGTTGCACGACATTGGCCATGATCTCATCGCGGTAGATCAACGAGAACCCTTCATCGCTCACCGCGGCCAGGATGGCGGCGATGATTTCCGGGTCGGGAGGCAGGGGGATGTATTCCTTGGCCCCGGCGCGTATGGCCCGGACCGCGGCGCGGGCATCATTGCGCACCCCGCAGGCAACGATCGGCACATGGATGCGCTCAACCTCCAGCTTCGTGACAAGGCTGGTAATATCCAGGGCCACATCGACCATGAGCAAATCGGCCCCCTTGCCGCTGCGCAGGATCGTTACCGCCTCGTCAAGGGAGGCGGCGTGCAGCACCTTTGCACCGCGCTCCAGGGCGATTTTCGAAGCGACGACAAGTTGTCCATCCAGTCCGCCGACAATTAACAATCTCATATCTCAAGCTCCTAATCGGCTTTGATGATTTCCGTCATGGTTACACCCAGACGGTTTTCCACGATGACGACTTCGCCGCGGGCGACGAGGCGGTCATTGATATAAATATCTATCGGCTCACCAACCTTGCGATCCAGTTCGACGATGGTGCCTTCATTCAGTTTCAGCAATTCGCTGACTTCCATTTGCGAGCGCCCGAGAACCGCTGAAACCTTCACCGGAACATCAAAAACAGCCAGAAGGTCGGAGGCCGTGCGGGGGCCCGTTGAAGGTTCTGCTTCACGATGATCTGGCTCAGGCGCGCCATCTTCGCCCAATTCGGGGAGGTCCATGGCCTGATCTTCCGCCGATACGTCTTCGGTGTCGCTCATTGGTGCTCTCCTTCAATTTCGGGCGGATTGACCGCACTTTCCTCGCTGGCCGGATCGCCGGGAACTGCCGGGGTCTGCATGGCCAGGATATGGCGTTCAACAGCATTGGTAATGGTTTTTTCCAGGGCGGCCTGATCGCGCTCGATTCCACCATCGGCCCATTCGATTTTGCAATCGCCCCTGGGCATGTCCGGCTCACCCAGAATCATGATTTTGCCATCAAAACCGCGCTCGGCGATATATCCATCAACCCGTTGGCGCAATGGGTCGATCAGATCTTCGTTGATGCGGATCACGACATGCGGGGCTGCATTCAGATGCGAGAGACATTCATCCAGCAAGCTCTGGGTTTCGGCCAGGGGGAATTTGGCGATCAAGGCGGGGCTGAGCTTGCCAGCGATCTGCAAGGCCAGTCTGCCCGCCTCGGCGCGGACCTGGTTGATCTTGCCGCCAAGTTCCTTGTTCATGTCGTCCAGTTGGCTGATAAGAAGCTGCAATTCGCCGGCAATCTGGTTTTCCGTCAGGCTCAAGGCCTCCGCCAAGGCCGCCGCGTGGCCATCCTGATAGGCTTTTTCTTTTGCCTGCTCCATTTCCTGCAATGTGAAGGTGACCTCTTCAGGTTCATTGTCCTTGCTGGCGCCGGGCATGGCGAAGCCGGTGTCAAAGTTGAATTTCAGCGGGGTTACCATCGTTTCATTCCAACCGGACCTGGACGGTCCGCCTTGCCTTTATCGTTATTCAGTAAATCAACTCGTCATCGCCCTTGTTCTTGACGATCATGATTTCACCCTTGGCGGCCAGATCCTTGGCGACATTCACCATCATGGTCTGGGATTCATCGACATCGCGCAGCCGCACCGGCCCAAGGACTTCCATGTCCTCGCGCAGCATTTTGCCAGCGCGTTCGGACATGTTCTTGAAGAAGAAGTCGCGGGTGGCGTCTGATGCTCCTTTTAGCGCAATAGCCAGCTTGTCCTTGTCCACGTTGCGCAGCAGGGTCTGCACACTGGCCGAGTCCAGGTTGCTCAGATCATCAAAGGTGAACATCAAGGACTTGATCCGTTCAGCGGATTCGCGGTCATTTTCCTCCAGCGCGGTCAGGAAGCGGCTTTCAGTCTGACGGTCAAAACTGTTGAAAATCTCGGCCATGATTTCATGGGCGTCGCGGCGACTGGTCTGGGCCAGGGATGACATGAATTCAGACCGCAAGGTCATCTCGACTTTCTCTAGAATATCCTTTTGCACCGCTTCCATGCGCAACATGCGTTCGATTACCTCAAAGGCAAAATCTTCCGGCAAAAGCCCCAGGACGCGGGCGGCGTGTTCTGAACGGATCTTGGACAGAACCACGGCGACGGTTTGCGGGTATTCGTTTTTCAGGTAATTGGCAAGCACGACTTCCTGAACATTGGATAGTTTTTCCCACATATTGCGCCCTGCCGGACCGCGAATTTCCTCCATTACCGCGCCGACACGCTCTTCGGGGAGAAATTGCTTGAGCAGGCGCTCGGTGGATTCAAAGCTTCCCAGAATGGCGCCCGTGGCGGACATCTTGGAAACAAAGTCCATCAGCAAATCTTCAACCATTTGCGAGTCCACATTACCCAGGGTGGACATGGCGAGGGACAGTTCCTTGATTTCATCATCATCAAGAAGCTCCCAGATCTCGGACCCAAATTCCTTGCCGAGCGAGAGCATCAGTACGGCGGATCTTTGCAGGCCGTTGATGGCAGAAGGTTTTTTTGCGGGAGTCATATTGGGCATGGTCTTACCTCGACCTCACATCAACTGGCTCGTTCATCCATTGGCGAATGATGGTGACGGCTTCCTGGGGGTTTCCCTTGACCAGTTCGCCAACCTTGCGGACAGAATTTTCTTGCAGTTCGCCGGCAATCTTGGCGACATCAATCATGTCAGAGACATGGTTCTTGGCTTCTCCGTTCGGGCCGGGTAACGCGGTCATGCCCTCGGGGATCTCAATGGGTTCACCATCGGGGCCGGTTATCATTTGTTGCTGGACAGCTTCGCCCTCGGGGCCTTCCAGAAGCTGCTCATCGGGGGTGACGATCCGGTTGACCAGGGGACGCACCACGAAGAACAAAAGCAGCAGGGCAATCAGGAAAAGACCGCCAACCTGGGCCAGGTAGAAGTAATCTTCCTTATCGAGGCCAAGGAAGGGTTCGGCTACCGGCTCTGCGACCTTGGGTTTTGCCCCGGGGGCAAAGCGCAGATTGGCCACTTCGACCACATCGCCGCGGGTGCGGTCATAGCCGATGGCCGAGCGCACGAGGGCGGCGATCTGTTCGAGTTGCTCTGGGGTGCGCGGGGCATAGACAACTTCGCCCTTGTCATTCTGGGTGAGTACTCCATCAACAAGCACTGCCACGGAGAGTCTTTTTATACTTCCTGCCTTTTGAATAATGGTCTTGCTGGTGTTGGAAATCTCGTAATTGGTGGTTTCCTCGTTCCGGTTCTGGTCTTCGCTGGACTTGGCTCCGCTGGCCGCGGCTCCCCCGGCATTGGGGAGTTCATTGCCAACTGATGTGGTTCCGTCATTATTGGTATTGCGCGAGGCTGATGTTTCCTCCTTGGTGCGGGTTGAGCGCACGACCTGGCCGTCCGGATCAAAGGTTTTGGTCACTTGCGTGACCTGATCGAGAACCAGCTCGGCGGTGACCTGAACCCGGGCGTTCCCCGGACCAACAATGCTGGTGATGATATCCTCGACCTTGGTTTTAAGGCGGTTTTGCAGGTTGATTTTCTTTTCTTCAAGGGAGTTGGCGGCAAACATTTCGCTTTCGCCATCCACGCCGCTGGCCAGCAGTTTCCCCTGCCCATCGATGATGGAAACATTTTCCGGCTTCAGGCCTTCCACGGCTGCTGCGGTGAGATGCTGTATGGCCTTGATCTGGCCCTGATGCAAGGCGCCGCGCATGGCGAGGACAATGGAAGCGGTCGGTTTTGCGTTGTTCTTGGCGAAGAGCTGTTTTTCAGGAAGAACCAGGTGCACCCGCGCCATCTTGACATTGTTGATCGAGCGGATCGTGCGGGCAAGTTCGCCCTCCAGGGCGCGCAGGTGATTTATGTTCTGGACAAAGCTTGAGGTGCCCAGGCCGTCGGCCTTGTCAAAAATCTCGTAGCCGATGGAGCCGCCTACGGGCAGTCCCTCGCTGGCCAGGCGCATGCGCAGGCGCAAGACCTTGCTCTTGGGAACCAGAATGGTTGCGCCATTGCTGTGCAGTTCGTAGGGCACATTGGCGCTTTCCAGTTGATTGACAATGGCGGAGGAATCCTCGACGGAGAGATCCGAGAACATCACGGTCATCTGGGGCTGGGAGAGCCGGGTAATCATGAACGCGAAAAACCCGACCAGTGTCAGGGCAACAGCGATCATTGCGGTCAGGCGGGCTGCCCCCAGTGACTTGATAAAT
The DNA here is from genome assembly GCA_964533415.1 of uncultured Hyphomicrobiales bacterium. Taxonomy (GTDB): domain Bacteria; phylum Pseudomonadota; class Alphaproteobacteria; order Rhizobiales; family BM303; genus BM303. The sequence continues at coordinate 4,730 of CAZHLV010000011.1, read as the reverse complement.
TCCACGAACCCGTTCAAGGCCTGTTTACTCCATGTTCACCATAGAAGCATTTTCCCGGTCATTGATTCGACCGGTAAATGCCATTTTTGCCCTGATTTCCCGGACCGGCGCGATGTGTGAAGTCAATGCCAGAGGCGTGAGAAATCAGGACTAGGCAAAAATTACCCACCCAGTCGTAAACAAGTGATTAAGAAATTCATTTATGTGGCAGGAAATGGAACAGGCCCTGCTCTGGCGGCCATGTGAAAACCGGTTTTATTTTTCCATGAAAAAGGCGTCCGGCTGGGGGGAAGCCGGACGCCTGGCGCCTTTTTGCGCTTTTACGCCGGGAGGGGAAAATCCGGCGGAGCGGTTGTCTGTGCTTCATTGTCCGGCGGGGGGACCGTCAATGGCACGGTATGACAACCGTCTTATGATGTGAAGATAGGAAGGGTACCGGGTGAATTCAATGGTAAAATGTTGATTTTTCATCACCTCGCGATTTTGTGATAATTCCAATAATTACATGATTTTTTCGTTATTAAAGAAGGGCAAGGGTGATGAGTGTTTTTGTCAGTATTTCCCCGGAATATCTTCTATTAAGAATTATTATTATATATTGACTCTGTGACATGATGTGTTATCCATGCAACTGCTATTAAGAATGACTGTCAATTGCGCAGATGGATCACGATCATGAATGCTCAGGCCGCACGTTCACATGCTTTCCCCCTTGCCCTGGCCGGTGAGGGCGAGGATGTTCGCATCTTTTCATTCAAGGGCGGCAAGGGGCTTAGTTACAAGCTGATGGATCTGGGGCTTTCCATAGGCTCTTGCTTGCGGATCATTCAGCGTCGCCCGGGTGGCGCGCTGGTGGTGGCGCGTGATAATCTGCGGGTTGCCCTGGGCGAGGGCATGGCGCAGAAAGTCGTGGTGGCTTTATGCGACAAGGCTTCCGGGCCGGAGGCCTGATTCCATGAAGGATTGTTGTTCAGGTGGAACATGCAGCTCCGCCGAGAGGCAAGCCGGGGACCTGACCATTGGCATTGCGGGAAATCCCAATTGCGGCAAGACGACCTTATTCAATAACCTGACCGGGGCGCGCCAGAGAGTTGGCAACTGGTCCGGCGTTACGGTGGACCGCAAGGAAGGAGCATACCGGGACGCGGCGGGAATCATCAAGGTTGTGGATCTGCCGGGCGTTTATACGCTGGGAGTTCTGCCCGGGATGGAATCTGAATCACTCGATGAAAAGCTGGCGCGTGATTATATCCTCTCGGGCGAAGTGGATGTCATTGTCAATATTGTCGATGCCAGCAACCTGGAACGGAATCTGTATCTTACCTCGCAGATGATCGAGATGCGCCAGCCGATGATCGTGGTGCTGAACATGCTGGACATGGCTGCTGCCCAAGGGATGCAGGTGAATGCCGAGGCGCTCTCGCACCGGCTGGGTTGTCCGGTTGTCGAGATGGTGGCGGTCAAGGGGCGGGGCATTGCCGCGCTTATTGCCCAGCTTCGCGCCCTGGCGGCAAAACCTCGTCCGCCTGCCGCGCGCATAGCCTACCCCCTGGGCGTTGAGCGCCTGATCGAGGAAATTTCCCCGGAACTTGCTCCCATTTCTGAAGCTGCCGGGGTGGACAACCGCTGGCTGGCGGTGCGGTATATTGAAGGGGATGATTTTGCCCGCAAGCTGGTGAATGGAACCGCCAATCCGGCGCTGAAGTCGAAAATTGCAGAACTGGAGGCGGAACAGGGCGAGGATTCTGATATTCTCATTGCCGATGGGCGATTTTCCTTTGCCCATGAAACCACGGCGGCGGCGATCCGGGTTTCAGGCAAGGTGACGAGACGGACCTCGGACATGCTGGACCGGATTGTTCTGAGCGCCTGGGGCGGACCGGCCATTTTCCTCGGTCTCATGTACCTGATGTTCATGTTCACCATCAATCTGGGCGGAGCGTTTATCGATTTTTTCGATATTGCCGCCGGGGCGGTTTTCGTGGACGGGACCAAGGTGGTGCTGGGGGCTGCCGGAGCACCGCAATGGGTGAGCGTTTTGCTTGCTGACGGGCTGGGCGGCGGGATCCGGGTGGTGGCGACCTTCATCCCGATTATCGGATTTTTATACCTGTTCATGTCGGTGCTTGAAGATTCAGGCTACATGTCCCGCGCCGCCTTTCTCATGGACCGCCTGATGCGGATTGTCGGTTTGCCGGGCAAGGCGTTTGTACCGCTGATCGTGGGGTTTGGCTGCAATGTGCCCTCGATCATGGCAACCCGGACGCTGGACAAGGAACGCGACCGGTTGATGACGGTAATGATGTCACCATTCATGTCCTGCGGGGCAAGACTGACGGTGTATGCGCTGTTTGCCGCGGCGTTTTTCCCTTCCGGTGGGCAGAATATCGTGTTCTTGCTGTACCTTATCGGTATCGGGGCGGCGATCGGAACCGGGCTTTTGCTCAAGAGCACAATCTTGAAGGGGGAGACAACGCCATTTGTCATGGAATTGCCACCTTATCATATGCCGCGGCTGAAGGATGTATTCATTCATAGCTGGATCCGCCTGAAAAGCTTCATCTTCGGGGCGGGCAAGATGATTGTCATGGTCATTGTGGTCTTGAGCTTTCTTAACTCCTTTGGCGCCAATGGTTCATTCGGGAATGAAAACAGCGACAAATCGGCGCTCAGCGCCATTGGCCGGGCCATTGTTCCGGCCTTTGCGCCCATGGGGATCCGGGAAGACAACTGGCCCGCAACGGTAGGCCTGTTTACCGGGATTTTTGCCAAGGAGGCGGTGGTGGGGACGCTGGATTCGCTGTATTCGGGCCTTGGTGAGACGAGTGGAAAAAAGGCAGGAACCGATAAGCAGGAGTATGATCTGCTGGGCTCCCTGGGCAAGGCCGTGGCGTCGATTGGCGCGAATCTGGCGGCGCTTGGCGATCTGCTTGGTGATCCGCTGGGAATCGGTATCGTGCGCACCGATTCGCAAGGTGCGGCGGCCAAGGCGCAGGCGGTTTCAGCCGGAACCTTCGGGGCCATGGTGCAACGCTTTGATGGAAAAATCGGAGCTTTTGCCTATCTGTTGTTCCTGCTGCTGTATTTTCCCTGCGTGGCGGCCATGGGGGCGGTCAAGGCCGAGGCAGGTCCGCGCTGGGCGGTGTTTACGGGGCTGTGGACGACGGGGCTTGCCTATACGGTATCTGTCATGTTTTATCAGGCGGCGACCTTTTTGCGCCATCCCGGGGGATCGCTGCTGTGGATCGGGGCGTTGAGCGGGCTGATGATGGCGTTTGTTTTTTACTTGCGCTGGCTGGGACATGCCAACCGGCCCGCCCCGGATGCTCCTGTTGCCGAGTAGGGATCCATGCTTCTATCACAGCTCAGCGCATATTTTGCCCGGCATAAACGGGTATGTCTGGCGGATCTTGCAGCCCATTTTGATGTTCAGCCCGAGGCCTTGCAGGGAATGCTGGAGTTGCTGGTCGCCAAGGGGCGTATCAAGCGGGTTGAAACGCCATTCAATTGCGGCGGGTGCAGCAAGTGCGATCCGCATCAGCTTGAAATCTATGAACGGCGCACAAATTGAACTTTGCATCCTCGATCTTTGCTGATACTTCCAGTTTTCACGTTTGAAACACCAAGGAGGCAGGGATAATCATGAACAACACCTACAGAAAGGACTATCCGGTTTCATGGGACCAGATGCATCGGGATGCGCGGGCGCTGGCGTGGCGGCTGGGTGAAATGAAAGACTGGAAAGCTGTTGTCTGCATTACGCGCGGCGGGCTGGTTCCGGCGGCGATCATTGCCCGTGAACTTGATATCCGCCTGATCGATACGATCTGCGTGGCGTCTTATGAGGGCAAACGGGCGCAAACGGTGGGAACCATGCGCACCTTGAAAGGGGTTACAGCCGAGATCGCGGATAATGTGCGCCCCGAGGATATCCTGATTATCGATGACCTGGTAGATACCGGCGGAACGGCGCGGGAAGTGCGCAAGATGCTGCCCGGCGCACATCTGGCGACGATTTACGCCAAGCCGGCGGGACGCCCGCTCGTGGATACCTTCGTGACGGAAGTCTCCCAGGATACGTGGATTTTCCTGCCCTGGGACCTGGAACTGAAATTTGCAACGCCGATTGCCGGGGATTAACCTTTTAAGGATGACTGTTTACCCTGTTGAGCAGAAGGGGTTTGCCTGAAGGGTTAATAAATTCTAAAAGAGGGAGAGAGGTTAAGGCTTTATTAACAACCACGTGTGGCGGCTGTGGCGGACGCAAGGGGCGTGTGAGGAACGGCAAGTGAAAGAACAGGACCATAAAACAGCCAGGCCGGCGCCCAGCGGGCGATTGAAAACAGCCATTCGCGAGGCGCGCCTTGCGCAGGTTGAACATTCTGACGCCATGGCTGATTTGCGGGCGGCGGATATGGCTCACCTGGAACTTCTGGGTGAAGAGCTCAAGCCGGTTCTGGACGAATTGCCGCCCCATGCAGACCAGTTTGATTTTCAGATTGTCGGTGGTGAGCAGCCGCGCATGTGGATTGACATGCTGGCCTATGTCCGCATGGGTCGCGACCGGCGCAGTTTTCAGGTGATGAAGTCAACCCGCACCGGACGCAAGCTGCTGTTTGAAGGGACGGATGTCAAACTGGTTGGCAAGGCGGTCACCGATTACATTGCGCACCAGCTCATTGAACGCGAAAAGGCCATTGCAGCTGAAGAAGAAGTTGAAGCCCGGAAAG
>CAZHLV010000010.1:0-4808 GCA_964533415.1 uncultured Hyphomicrobiales bacterium | reverse complement strand
CGGTTTTGATTGAATCGGAAAACCGGTTCCCACTTTTCCGGAAGTGCTTTAACTCTTTATTTCTGCCGCACTTCTTATCGGAAAACCGGTTCCCACTTTTCCGGAAGTGCTTTAACTCTTTATTTCTGCCGCACTTCTTATCGGAAAACCGGTTCCCACTTTTCCGGAAGTGCTCTATACATTGCGCCGGTATTTGCCGCCCACCTCAAACAGCGCGTTGCTGATCTGGCCCAGTGAGCAGCAGCGGGTGGTGTGCATGAGGGCTTCAAAAATATTGCCGCCCTCGGTCGCAACCTTTTTCAGATGCGCCAGGGCCGGGCCGGATTCAGCTTCATGGGTTTCGTGGAAGCTCTTCAGGCGGGCGAGTTGGCTTTGCTTTTCCTCGTCCGTTGAGCGGGCCAGTTCGGGCGTTGGCTCTTCGGCCTCTTCGGGGTTGCGGAAGGTGTTGACGCCAACGATGGGCAGGGATCCATCATGCTTTTTATGTTCATAATGCATGGATTCGTCCTGGATGCGGCCGCGCTGATAGCCGGTTTCCATGGCCCCCAACACGCCGCCGCGCTCGGATATGCGTTCAAACTCTTGCAATACCGCCTCTTCGACAAGATCGGTCAACTCCTCGATGATGAACGCGCCCTGATTGGGGTTTTCGTTCCTGGCGAGGCCCCATTCGCGGTTGATGATGAGCTGGATGGCCATGGCGCGGCGCACCGATTCGCCGGTGGGCGTGGTGATGGCTTCATCATAGGCGTTGGTGTGCAGGGAGTTGGTGTTGTCATAAGTGGCGATGAGCGCCTGCAAGGTGGTGCGGATGTCGTTAAACGCCATTTCCTGGGCATGGAGCGAGCGGCCAGATGTCTGGGTGTGGTATTTGAGCTTTTGCGCCCGGATCCCGGCGCCGTATCTGAAGCGCATGGCCGTGGACCAGATGCGCCGCGCCACCCGGCCCATCACCGTGTATTCGGCATCCATGCCGTTGGAGAAGAAAAAGCTCAGATTGGGGGCAAACTCGTCAATATGCATACCGCGGGCGAGATACGCCTCGACATAGGTAAAGCCATTGGCAAGCGTGAAGGCAAGCTGCGAGATGGGATTGGCGCCGGCCTCGGCGATATGATAGCCGGAGATGGAGACGGAGTAGAAATTGCGCACCTGCTCGCGCACGAAATATTCCTGGATATCAGCCATCATGCGCAGGGAAAACTCGGTGGAAAACAGGCAGGTATTCTGGCCCTGGTCTTCTTTCAGGATATCCGCCTGCACGGTTCCGCGCACGTTATTGAGTACCCATGAGCGGATTTTCTGGGCCTCGTCTTCCGCCGGCTCGCGCCCGTTATCGGCCTTGAACTTCTCAAGTTGCTGGTCGATCGCGGTGTTGAGGAACATGGCGAGGATAGTGGGCGCGGGGCCGTTAATGGTCATGGAAACCGAGGTTGAAGGTACGCACAGGTCAAAGCCGCCATAGAGCACTTTCATGTCATCGAGGGTGGCGATGGAGACACCGGAATTGCCCACCTTGCCGTAAATATCCGGACGCTCGTCGGGGTCTTGCCCATAAAGCGTGACGCTGTCAAAGGCGGTGGAAAGGCGCTTGGCGGGCATGCCTTCGGAGAGGAGCCTGAAGCGCTCATTGGTGCGGTGCGGGCCACCCTCGCCGGCGAACATGCGGGTGGGGTCCTCGCCCTCGCGCTTGAAGGCAAAGACGCCGGATGTATAGGGAAAAGAGCCGGGAACATTTTCTTTTAGCAGCCATTTCAGGATCTCGCCCTCATCCTCAAAACCGGGCAGAACCACCTTGCGGATCCTGGTTCCTGAAAGGGTTGTGTGGGTCAGGCCAATGCGTTTTTCGGTGTCCCTGATCCTGACTACATATTCATCACCGGCATAGGAGGCTTTGACATCCGGCCAGTTCTCGATCAGCTTTTTTGCCCTGTGGTCAAGGGCTTGCTCGCGTTTTTCAAGTTCCTGATTCAAGGTTGAAACATCACCGCCCTTTTGCGCCACGATCCGTGCTGCCTCGCGCAGGTGCTGGCGCTCGCGGGCCAGTTTCACCTGCTCCTTTATGGTCTGGTGATACTCGCGCACGGTGTCCGCGATAGCGGCCAGATAGCCAGTGCGGGTGGGCGGGATGATGGCGGTTCCGGCGGGGCTGGCGCGCAGGGATGTGGGGGGCATGGTGCTGCTCCAGCCCTCAAACCCATGTTCCCTGAACAGCTCAACGAGCTTGAGGTAAAGCGCGCTTACGCCCTCATCGGCAAAACGCGCCGCAATGGTGCCGAAAACCGGCATTTCATCCACTGGCACATCGAAAGCCTCGCGGTTGCGCTGCAATTGCTTGGAGACATCGCGCAGGGCGTCTTCTGCTCCCTTGCGGTCGAACTTGTTGATGGCCACCACATCGGCGAAATCCAGCATGTCGATTTTCTCAAGCTGGCTGGCGGCGCCGAACTCCGGCGTCATGACATAAAGCGAGATATCCGAATACGGCACGATCCCGGCATCGCCCTGCCCGATCCCCGGCGTTTCCACGATAACCAGGTCAAACCCGGCCAGCTTGTAGGCAGCGATCACGTCCGGGGTGACCGATGGCGCTTCACCGATGGTCTGACGGGTGGCCAGGGAGCGGAAGAAGATGTTTTCCGCGGTGATGGCGTTCATGCGGATGCGGTCGCCCAGAAGCGCGCCGCCGGTCTTGCGCTTGGTGGGATCAATGGCCAGAATAGCAATTTTCGGTTCACCGGAAGCAAAACGGAAGCGGTTGATGAGTTCATCGGTGAGCGAGGATTTGCCCGCTCCGCCGGTGCCGGTAATGCCCAGAACCGGGGTGTTGATGCTTTCGGCAGCGTCACGAATGCGCCGGGCAAGACCGTCATCCAATGTATTGTTTTCAAACCCGCTCAGGATATGCGAAAGCGCCAGCCGGTCGCCCTGCTTCAGGGCGTCAAAATCATGCCTTGCCGGTTTCCTGTCGGTTTCAGCCGTCCTTTGCATCATGTCGGCGATCATGCCCTTGAGGCCCATGCTCTGGCCATCCTCGGGCGAATAAAGGCGGCTGACGCCGTAGCTTTCAAGTTCCGTGATCTCTTCGGGGATAATCACCCCGCCGCCGCCGCCAAATACCGAGATATGCCCCGCGCCGCGCTCGCGCAGCAAATCGATCATGTATTTGAAATATTCAATATGCCCGCCCTGATAGGAACTGACCGCAATGGCATCGGCATCTTCATCTATCGCGGCGGTAACGATCTCGGCCACGGCGCGGTTATGCCCCAGATGAATCACTTCCGCGCCCATTTGCTGCAAGATGCGGCGCATGATGTTGATCGCCGCATCGTGGCCGTCAAACAGGCTGGTGGCGGTAATAAAGCGCAATGGCGGGCTTTTTGTATCCGCAACCGGGGATCTGCGGGTTTTGCCCGCCTTGCGCGTCATGATATCAACCATCTGCCTCTCCTGGGGAATTGCCCTTGCCTTGCTTGCATGATAGAAGCCAGAGACAAGCCTTCGCGTCAAGTTAGCAGGAGGTCGAAGATCAAATTTTTCAAGAGTTTAAAAATGGTTCAGGGAAAAAACATGGGGGCAAGCTATCCCACGACGCGGATGCGCCGCACCCGGCTGGCGGACTGGTCACGGCGTTTGACGCGGGAAAACACCGTGACGGTGGATGATCTTATCTGGCCGATTTTCGTGCAGGATGGCGAGAATGTGCGCGAAACGGTGCATTCCATGCCCGGTGCTGAGCGGTTGAGTATCGACCTTGCGGTGCGCGCAGCCGTCGAGGCAGCGGAGCTTGGCATCCCGGCGCTGGCACTGTTTCCCAATACTCCAGATGAGTTGCGCAGCCCGGACGGTTCGGAAGCCTATAACCCGGAAAACCTGGTTTGCCGCGCGGTGCGGGCGATCAAGGCCGAAGTTCCCAATCTCGGGATTATCTGCGATGTGGCGCTCGATCCATACACGAGCCACGGGCAGGACGGGCTTTTGCAGGATGGCGAGGTGGTCAATGACCCTTCTGTTGAGGTTCTGGTCAAGCAAAGCCTCAACCAGGTGGAAGCAGGCTGTGATATCATTGCGCCTTCAGACATGATGGACGGGCGCATCGGGGCGATCCGCACGGCGCTTGAAGAGGCAGGCCACGCCAATATCCAGATCATGGCCTATGCGGCCAAATATGCCTCGGCCTTTTATGGCCCGTTCCGCGATGCGGTGGGCTCATCAGGGGCCTTGAAGGGAGATAAACGCACCTACCAGATGTCGCCGGCCAATGGCGATGAAGCCCTGCGCGAGGTGGCGCTGGACGTGGCCGAGGGAGCCGACATGGTGATGGTGAAGCCCGGCATGCCCTATCTCGATATCGTCTGGCGGGTCAAGGAGGCGTTCAAAATGCCAACCTTTGCCTACCAGGTCTCGGGCGAATACGCCATGCTCATGGCGGCGGCAAATAACGGCTGGATCGACGAGACCAAGATGATGATGGAAAGCCTGATGGCCTTCAAGCGCGCCGGAGCGGACGGGGTGCTGACCTATTTTGCCCCCAAGGCGGCGCGGTTGATGCGGGGGAAGTAATCCTGCTCCTTTTTGATCCGGGGAAAGCTGATCGACAAACGGGGGCTTTACCCATAATTAAGGCTGAGCAGGTTAGATTCCGTGGCAGAAACATGCAAGGGGAACACCATGGATATTCGCACCACGCTTTTTGGAGACTCTTCAAACTTTTTCGGCCCGCCAACCGGTGATGCCCTGTTTTCCGCCAGCCTGGCAAATACCGTTGACGCCAATGAGTTGATCGTTGCCAGCTTGCAGCGTGA
>CAZHLV010000009.1:0-16584 GCA_964533415.1 uncultured Hyphomicrobiales bacterium | reverse complement strand
CTCCCCACCACCCTCAGGGAGTTTGTGAAAGGGTGGTGGGAAAGGGGAGCGAACCTTGAGCGGGGGAAAGAATGCCACATCCCCCAGCCCCGCGACCGGCAGCAGAGCGCGACTGCGCGACGGGCGGTCAGCCCGCCCCCGCGGAGGCCCGAGCGTTAGCGAGGAATAGCCGCGAGCGAGATAAAACTTCTCTCTCATTTTTTACCGGGCCTCCCGCTCCCCCTCCCCACCACCCTCAGGGAGTTTGTGAAAGGGTAGTGGGAAGGGGGAGCGGACCTTGAGCGGGGGGCTTGCGACCGGCAGCAGAGCGCGACGGCGCGACGGGCGGTCAGCCCGCCCCCGTGGAGGCCCGAGCGCCAGCGAGGAATAGCCGCGAACGAGATAAAACTTCTCTCATTTTATCACCGGGCCGCCGGCTCTTTTGTTCCTTCATCCTCGTAAACCAGCACCGGCTGGCGCGCGGCGCGGGTTTCATCGAGGCGGCGGCGCGGGGCGTTGAGCGGCGCGGTGGTAAAGCGTTCGGTCTGGCCCGCTTTGGCCGCCTTGACCAGCGCCCGCAAGGTGTCGATGAACTGGTCCAGCGATTCCCTCGATTCTGATTCGGTCGGCTCGACCAGCATCGCCCCGTGCACCACCAGCGGGAAATACACCGTCATGGGGTGAAAGCCTTCGTCGATCATCGCCTTGGCGAAATCCAGCGTGGTGATGCCCGTGTCCTTCAGGAAGGCATCATCAAACAGCACCTCGTGCATGCAGGGATGATTGCCAAAGGGCAGGCTCATCACGTCGGCAAGGCGGGCGCGGATGTAATTGGCGTTCAGCACCGCGTCATCGGTAGATTGCGCCAGCCCATCGCCGCCATGGCTGAGCATATAGGCCAGCGCCCGCACGAATACCCCCATCTGGCCCTGAAACGCCGCCATGCGGCCAAAGGGGGCGGCATCGCCCGCCGCGCCGGGGTTCTCAACCAGGGAAAAGACGCCGCCTTCCTCCCGCAACAGGGGCAGGGGCGCAAAGGGCGCAAGGGCTTTCGAGAACACCACCGGCCCGGCGCCCGGCCCGCCGCCGCCATGGGGGGTGGAGAAGGTCTTGTGCAAGTTGATATGCATGGCGTCCACCCCCAGCGCCGCCACGTCGGCGCGGCCCATCAGGGCGTTAAGGTTCGCCCCGTCGCCATAGACAAAGCCGCCCGCCTCGTGCACGGCGGCGGAGATGGCGGCGAAATCGCGCTCGAACAGCCCGCAGGTATTGGGATTGGTAATCATGATCCCGGCCACGTCGGGGCCAAGATTCTCGCGCACCGCCTCCACGCTCACCGTGCCATCCTCGCGCGCCGCGATGGCCCGCACCTTGTAGCCCACCAGCGAAGCGGTGGCCGGGTTGGTGCCGTGGGAAGATTCCGGGGTCAGCACCACCGAGCGCGCATCGCCGCGCGCCTCCAGCGCGGCGCGGATCGCCATCATCCCGGCAAGCTCGCCATGCGCCCCGGCGCGCGGGGCCAGGGTGACGGCGTTCATGCCGGTGATGTTGCACAGCCAGGCTGAAATCTCGTGTTGCAGCTCAAGCGCGCCCTGCACCGTGGAGGCCGGTTGCAGGGGGTGAATATCGGCAAAGCCGGGCAGCCGCGCCATTTTCTCGTTGAGGCGCGGATTGTGCTTCATGGTGCACGAGCCCAGCGGGTAAAGCCCGCCATCAATGGAGAAGTTCTTCTGGGAAAGGCGCACGTAATGGCGCATGATCTCCGGCTCGCTCAAGCCCGGCAAATCCGGCGCGCATTCCTGCTCCAGCCCGGCAAGGCGCGCCTCCAGGCCTTCCGGCCCGGGCAGGTCCACCCCGCCATGACCAGCATCGGCGCGCTCGAAAATCAGCGGCTCCTCGATCTGGAGCGCCCTGTTGCCGGTGAATGTGCGGTTCTGCGGGGCCCCGGCCTCGCCTGCGCCCGTGGGGCGGCCTTCCCGGTTCATGACAGGATCTCCTTCAATGCGCCGGCATAGGCGGCACGGTGGGCCTCGCTGTTGAGCTCGCTGGCGGCGGTGATGATGAGATCATCAAGGCCCGCGCCGGGGTAAAACCGCGAGACCGGCACCCCGCCCAGGATATCGCGCCCCGCCAGCGCCTCGATGACCTCCGCCGCGTCGCCCGGAACCCGGTAGGTGAACTCGTTGAAATAGCTGTCGTTCACCACCTCAACCCCCGGCGCCTCGCCCAGCGCGCCGGCCAGCTTGATGGCGCTTTCATGGTTGAGCCGCGCCAGCTTGCGCAGCCCCTCGCCGCCCAGAAGGCTCAAATGGATGGAAAACGCCAGGGCGCACAGGCCTGAATTGGTGCAGATATTGCTGGTTGCCTTCTCGCGCCTGATATGCTGCTCGCGGGTTGAAAGGGTGAGCACGAAGCCGCGCCGCCCGTCGGCGTCCACCGTCTGGCCGCAAATGCGCCCCGGCATCTGCCGCAGCAGTTTCTTGCGCACCGCGAACAGCCCCAGATAGGGGCCGCCGAAATTCAGCCCGTTGCCGAGGGATTGCCCCTCGCCGCAAACGATATCGGCCCCCATGGCGCCGGGAGAGCGCAGCAGCCCCAGCGAGACCGGCTCGGTGACCACCGCGATGAGCAGCGCGCCCGCCGCATGGGCGGCCCCGGCCAGCGGGGCAAGATCGCGCAACTGGCCAAAGACATCCGGGTTTTGCACCACCAGCGCGGCGGTATCCTTGTCGATCAGGGCGGCCAGATCCGGCGCGCCGCCCGGCTCCGGCGCGGTGACATGCATGTCCAGCCCGCTGAAGCGGCCCAGGGTCAGGGCGGTTTCGCGGTAATGCGGGTGCAGGTTGCCGCACAGCACGACCCTTTTGCGCCGCTTCACCCGGCAGGCCATGAGCACCGCTTCGGCGCAGGCGGTGGAGCCGTCATACATGGAAGCGTTGGCCACCTCCATGCCGGTGAGCCGGGCAACCTGTGTTTGGAACTCGAACAGCACCTGCAAGGTGCCTTGCGAGATTTCCGGCTGGTAGGGGGTATAGGCGGTGAGGAACTCCGAGCGCTGGACCAGGTGATCGACGCTGGCCGGAACATGGTGCCGGTAGGCCCCGCAGCCGATGAAAAACGGCCCCGCTCCCGCCGCCCGGTTTTTTGCCGCCAGCGCCGACATGTGGGCGTCCACATCCCATTCGCCCTGAAAACCGGGCAGGGTTTTCAACCCGCTGCGCCTTGCTTCTTGCGGGATATCGGCAAACAGCGCCGCCATGTCGCTGACGCCGATGCGCTCAAGCATGGCCTTGCGGGTCGCATCCGTATGCGGCAGGTAACGCATGGTTTTTACAGCTCCGCGATAAAGGCTTTATAGGCGTCCTCGTCCATCAGCTCATCAAGCTGGGCAGGCTCGCTGATCGAAACCTTCATGAACCAGCCCTCTCCTTCCGGGTCGGAATTGACAATCGCCGGTTCGCCCTCAAGCACCTCGTTGATCTCGATCACCGCGCAGGAGATCGGCGCGTAAAGCTCGCTGGCCGCCTTGACCGATTCGATCACCGCCGCTTCATCGCCCTTCTCGAAGCTTGCCCCCACCTCGGGCAGTTCCACGAACACCACGTCGCCAAGCTGCCCCTGGGCATAATCGGTAATGCCGATGGTGGCGGTGTCGCCGTCAATCTGGATATATTCGTGTTCCTCGGTATATCTTGTGTCGCTCATGCTGGTTTCCCTTGAAAATGGTTTCAACCCTTGTTTTTCGTTTCGTTATTCCCGTACTGGCCGGAATGATATTTGGGCTTTTGAAGGTTCACCCCTTCACGGCCCGGTGGTAATTATGCGCCACGAAGGGCAATTTCACGACGCTGGCCCCATGTGCCTTGCCGCGAATAACCAGGTTGAGTCTCGTGTCCACAGCCGCGTGATCCGCCGCCACGTAGCCCATGGCCACCGGCCCGCCCACGCTTGGCCCGAAACCGCCGCTGGTGACGGCGCCGATCACGTTGCCGTTCATGTCCTCGATCACCGTGCCCTCGCGCGCCGGGGCGCGGCCCCCGGGGCGAATGCCCACCAGCTTGCGGGCCGGGCCCTCCCTGATCTCGCGCAGGATCCGCGCCGCGCCGGGAAAGCCGCCCGCCTCGCGCCGCGTTTTGCCGATGGACCATAACAGCCCCGCCTCGACCGGGCTGGTGGCGGTGTCGATATCGTGGCCATAAAGGCAAAGCCCGGCCTCAAGGCGCAGCGAATCGCGCGCGCCAAGGCCGATCATCTCCACCTCGTCCGCCGCCAGCAGCCGGCGCGCCAGCGCCTCGGCCTGCGCGCCATCGACCGAAAGTTCGAACCCGTCCTCGCCGGTATAGCCGCAGCGGCTCACCCATAGCGGGCCAAATCCGGTATCGGGAAAATTGCGGATCGACATGAACGCCATGTCTTCCACCCCCGGCAAAAACGCCTTCAGGACCCCGCAGGCCGCCGGGCCTTGCAGCGCCAGCAATGCCTTGTCGGCAAGAACAACCATATTCACCCGGTCGCCGATCTGCGCCGTAATATGGGCAAAGTCATCGCGCTTGCAGGCCCCGTTCACCACGAGGAAATACCATTCCTCGCCGTCTTTTTCATGGATGCGGCTGACCATCAGGTCGTCACGGATGCCGCCCGCATCATTGGTAAGCTGGGTGTAGCGCATGCGCCCGTCCGCCAGCCCGGTGATGTTGCCCGGCACCAGCGTTTCAATGGCCGCCGCCACGCCGGAAGGCGCATGAAGCAGCGCCTGGCCCATATGCGAGACATCAAACAGCCCCGCCTTCTCGCGCACATGCAGATGCTCCTTCATGACCCCCAGGGGAAAGCTCACCGGCATGTCATAACCGGCAAAGGGCACCATTTTCGCCCCCAGCTCGACATGGAGCCGGTGCAGCGGCGTGGTCTGAAGATCGTCTCTTGATGTTGCGCTCACACTCTTGAACCTCTTGCGTTCCATAACAAAAATGACAACGGGAGCGCCAGATGCGTTCGACCCGCTGCCCCCTCTGTCACGGAACCTGAGAGATTGGCCTTGCCGGGTAACATGTGCGGCGCGGCTTACCCCTTCGGTGAGCTTTTGCATTGATGCAAAAACTGCTTTCCAGAGTGCCATCCACCATGCGGTCCTTGTCGCCTGAGAGTTTCCGGGGCGGTTGCTCCTTCGGCGCCGGGGCTTCCCCCCGATCTCTCCCGCATGGGTCAATTGACTTGTCCGGTTATCATAGAAGGGGCGGCGGTCAAGTCAATTGATTCTAACCTTTATCCTCCAGCGCCGCGCGCACGGTGAGAAGGTCTTGCCAGGCGAGGCGTTTTTGCGCCGGGGAACGCAGCAGGAAGGAGGGGTGAAAGGTGCAAAAGGTTTTAAATTCGCCGTGATCGGTCTCCAGTTGCCGCCATTTGCCGCGCAGGCGCATGATCCCGGTCTGGGTGCGGTACATCTCCTTGGCCGCCACCCCGCCCAGAAACAGGACAATATCGGGTTTGGCCAGTTCGATATGCCGGTCGATGAAGGGGCGGCAGATGGCGGATTCCGCCGGGGTCGGGTTGCGGTTGCCCGGCGGGCGCCACGGCACCACGTTGGTGATGTAAGCCGATGTTTCCGGTGTTTCGCTGTGCCGGTCAAGACCGATGGCGGCCAGCATCTTGTCGAGCAATTGCCCGGCCCGGCCCACGAAAGGAAAGCCCTGCAAATCCTCATCGCGCCCCGGCGCTTCGCCGATCAGCATCAACCGGGCGCGCGGGTTGCCGGCGGCGAACACGAGTTGCTTGGCGGTGACCCGCAAACCGCAGCCCTCAAAGCCGTCCATGGCGGTTTTCAATTCATCAAGATCCCGGGCCTCATGCGCCAGGTAACGCGCCGCCAGCACTGCCTCGTCGGTGGACATGGCGGCGGTGGCGGGCCGTGCGGGGGCTGGCCGGGGAGTTGGCCGGGGCGGCGCGGCGGCGGGCCTTGCGCGCAGCGGGTTCTCCGGGGCCTTGTGCCGCGCCGCCTGGCAAAGCGCAAAGCGGTCCACCGGTTCCTTGCCGATCGCTTCATCCGCCCCCATGTCAAGCTGCCATTGCAACAATGCAAGGGCATCTTCCGGGCTCATTTCGGGTTTGCCGTCAACGTTATTTTCGATCATGCCACCTTTGCCGCATTGCCCTTGACCAAATGTCATTCTAGCATGAAAACACGCGATGAGTCACAGATGCAGGATTATTCACCATGAACGAGCAGGCCCAGGATTTACCGCCCCGCGAGGCTATGGATTTTGATGTCGTGATCGTCGGCGCCGGCCCGGCGGGTCTGAGCGCCGCCATCCGCATGAAACAAAAGGCGCAAGAGGCCAATCGGGAGGTTTCCGTCGTCGTACTGGAAAAAGGCTCGGAAGTGGGCGCGCATATCCTCTCCGGTGCGATCGTTGATCCTGTCGGCATCGAGACGCTGTTTCCCGACTGGAAGGAAAAAGGCGCACCGCTGGACATCAAGGTGAAGGAAGACAAATTCCTTGTTCTCACGAAAAATTCCAGCTTCCGTATCCCGAGTTTTCTCAACCCGCCCTTCATGTCCAATCACGGCTGCTACATTGTCTCGCTGGGCAACCTGACCCGCTGGCTGGGCGAGCAGGCCGAGGCGCTGGGGGTCGAGATTTATCCCGGCTTTGCCGCCGCCGAATTGCTTTATGACGAGAAGGGCCGCCTCATTGGTGTCGCCACCGGCGATATGGGGGTGGGCCGGGACGGCAAGCCCAGGGCAAGTTTTGAGCGCGGCATGGAACTGCGCGGCAAATATACCCTGCTGGCCGAAGGCGCGCGCGGCTCGCTCACCAGGCAGGTGATCGCCAGTTTTGCGCTGGATAAAAATTCCCAGCCGCAGAAATTCGGCATTGGCCTGAAGGAACTCTGGGAGGTCAAGCCGGAAAACCACAACCCCGGACTGGTGCAGCACTCTTTTGGCTGGCCGCTCGATTCGCGCACCGGCGGCGGCTCGTTCATCTATCATTTCGGCAACAACCAGGTGGCGGTGGGCTTCGTGGTGCATCTCAACTATGCCAACCCGCATCTTTCCCCCTTTGACGAGTTCCAGCGCTTCAAGACCCATCCCGGTGTGGCCCCCACATTTGAAGGGGCAAAACGCATTGCCTTCGGCGCGCGGGCCCTGAGCGAGGGCGGGCTGCAATCGGTGCCAAGGCTCACCTTTCCCGGCGGCGCGCTGGTGGGCTGTGGGGCGGGCTTCATGAACGTGCCGCGCATAAAAGGCTCGCATAACGCCATTTTGAGCGGTGTTCTGGCGGGCGAGGCGGTTTTTGACGCCGTGAGCCAGGGCCGCGAGCATGACGAGCCAAGCGCCTATCAATGCGCCTACGAGACCAGCGCTATCGTCAAGGACCTGAAAAAGGTCCGCAATGTCAAGCCCTTGTGGAGCCGGTTCGGGACATGGCTCGGCATTGCCCTTGGCGGGTTCGACATGTGGTGCAACATGTTTGGATTCTCGCTTTTCGGCACGCTTGGCCACGGCAAGAGCGATGCCGCCTGCATGGGCAAGGCGCGGGATTTTGCCCCCATCAGCTATGACAAGCCCGACGGGGTGCTGACCTTCGACCGGCTCTCCTCGGTTTACCTCGCGGCCACCGCCCACGAGGAAGACCAGCCGGTGCATCTGAAGCTCACCGATCCGGCCATTCCCATCCGGGTCAACCTGCCCGAATATGACGAACCGGCCCAGCGCTATTGCCCCGCCGGGGTTTACGAGATTGTCGGGGAGGGCGGCGAAAAACGCCTCCAGATCAATGCCGCCAATTGCGTGCATTGCAAAACCTGCGATATCAAGGACCCTTCACAGAATATCACATGGACCCCGCCTGAAGGCGGCGGCGGGCCGAACTACCCGAACATGTAAGGGGGCCGCCCGACACAAGGCTTGCAAATCAGGGGAAAAAGCGGCAATTTACCGCGCAAAGTTCCTGAACCTGATTTCGAGGTGTCCTTGTGAAAGCAATTTGGCCCGGCCCGGCTTTACGGCGCGTCCTGCGCCTTGGTGTATCAGCCGCCATGCTGATCGGCTTTGCCAGTTGCTCCGGCACCGATCCGGGCGGGTTGCTGATTACCGGCTCGACTGCCAAGGCCTCCGGGCGGGCCAATTCCTCGCTGTCGGGCAATTACCTCGCGGCCCGTCAGGCCAGCCGCGACCGGGATGCAGCTT
Source organism: uncultured Hyphomicrobiales bacterium (assembly GCA_964533415.1). Classification (GTDB taxonomy): domain Bacteria; phylum Pseudomonadota; class Alphaproteobacteria; order Rhizobiales; family BM303; genus BM303. Next base: position 8,414 of record CAZHLV010000009.1, on the reverse strand, counting down.
CGGCGGAAATTTTCTATGCCCGCGCCATGAGCCAGGACCCCGGCAACAAGGATATCCGCCTGCGCTCCTTTCTCCTTGCCGTGACATCGGGCAACATGCCCAAGGCAAAAATGCTGGCCAAGGCGGTCATCAAGGATGATCCTGACAACCGGGCGGCAAGGCTGGTGCTGGCGCTGGGCGAGCTCAAGGCGGGGCGCTATAAAAAGGCCCGTGAATGGCTTGAGGTAAAAAACGCCGCCTCTCACGAGCTGGCCTCGACCTTGCTCACCGCCTGGTCCTGGCAGGGCGAGGGAAATATTGACGAGGCCGTCAGGATCTTGAAGCGTCTTGAGGCTACCCGGGCCTTTTCCTATTTTGAAAACTACCACATGGCCCTGGTCAAGAGCTTTGCCGGCGATACGGACGAGATCGAAAAACGTTTTCGTTCAGCCTATGTCTCCAGTGGCGGATCCTTGCGGGTTGTGCTCAATTACGGCAATTTCGAAGAACGGCGCGGCAAGGTCGAGGCGGCCCGCAAGCTGTACAAGGATTTCATCAGGACCGTCAGCCGTCACCCCCTGGTGCTGGCGGCGCTGAAAAAGGCCGGCAAGACTAAAAAACCCGAATTACTCATAAAAACCGCGCAGCAGGGAGCCGCCGAGGCGCTGTATGGCATTGCCTCCCAGCTTTCCTCCAGCGCCGGGGCCGATCTGGCCACGCTATATTTGCAACTGGCGCTCTATGTAAACCCGGATTTCCCCCTGGCGCGGCTCTTGCTGGCCGATATCTATGAAAACCACAAGGATCCGGCCCGGGCGCTGGGAGCCTATAACCAGATCGACGCTGAATCGCCCCTGCGCATGGAGGCCGATATTCAGGCGGCGCTTAATCTGGACCGGATGAACCGCACCAACGAGGCACGGCGGCGGCTGAAAAAGATCATCCGCGCCTACCCGGATGAGTTGCGCCCGAAAATCGCCCTGGGCAACATGCTGCGCGGGCGGCAAAGATATGCCGAGGCCAAGCTGAGCTACTCGCGCGCCATTGCCTCGATCAAGAAACCGGAAAAATCCCATTGGCGGCTGTTTTATAACCGCGGCGTGTGCAACGAGCGCACCAGGAACTGGGATGCGGCGGAAAAAGACTTGAAAATGGCCCTCAAGCTCAATCCCGATCAACCGCTGGTGCTCAATTACCTGGGCTATTCATGGGTGGAGCGCAAAAAAAACCTGAAACAGGCCATGGACATGATCCGCAAGGCGGTGGATTTGCGCCCCAATGACGGCTTTATCATCGACTCGCTGGGCTGGGCGCATTACCAGCTCGGCGAATGGAAGCAGGCGGTCAGGAAACTTGAACGCGCCGTGGAGTTACAGCCTGATGACCCGGTTATCAATGACCATCTGGGCGATGCCTACTGGCGCGCCGGGCGCGAACTTGAAGCCCGCTTCCAGTGGACCCATGCCCGCGACATGAAACCCCGGCCCGATGTGCTGAAAAAAATCGAGGCCAAGCTCAAATCCGGCCTCACCGCGCCTAAGCAAAAGAATGCCGAGGCCAAATAAACCGGCAGCAGCAACCGCAGCGGCGGCGCGGTATGAGCCTGCACATGCCAAGATCAACCTGTCCTTGCATGTTACCGGTAAACGGGCGGACGGTTTTCATCTGCTCGAATCTCTGGTGGCGTTTGCCGAATTTGGCGATTTCCTGAGCGCCCGCCCCGCCCGGCGGATCAGCCTTGAAATCTCCGGCCCCTTTGCCGGCGGGCTTTCCTCCACTGATAACCTGGTCACCCGCGCCGCCAGGGCTCTGGCGCAGGTTTTGGGCGAAACGCGCGGCGCGGCTTTGCATCTGGAAAAAAACCTGCCCCCCGCCTCGGGCATGGGCGGCGGTTCGGCCGATGCCGCGGCAACGTTGCGGCTGCTGCAAAAGCTCTGGGGCAAAACCCTGCCCGTGGATGAGCGGCTTGATCTTGCCTTGCAATTGGGCGCGGATGTGCCGGTCTGCGTGGCGCAAAGCCCCGCCTTCATGCGCGGTATCGGTGAGGACCTGGAACTGCTCGCCCCGTTTCCCGCCCTGCCCATCGTGCTGGTTAACCCCGGTGTGCATGTGGCAACGCCCGATATCTTCCGCGCCCTGGACTACGACCCCACCAACGCCCCGCGCCCCGCGCCAGAACCGCCGGCTTTCACCTCACCGGCAGATATGCTCAACTGGCTCTCGCAAACCCGCAACGAGCTGACCGCCCCGGCCATCCGCCTGTTGCCGGAAATCGGCCATGTTCTTGAAATCCTGACGGCAACAAAACACTGCAATCTCGCCCGGATGAGCGGTTCGGGCGCAACCTGCTTTGGTTTGTTTCCCAATGAAAAAACCGCCAGGGCCGCCACACGGACCATCCAGAAAGCAAATCCAAGCTGGTGGGTGCGAGCAACAAAAATCTTCCCCGCATAACTCCTGCACCCCACCGGCCGCTCCTGCCTTCGCAGGAATGACGAAGAGTCTTTACCCCTGGCCCGGGGGCACGTTCGTCCGGCGCTGGGGTTTTATCCCGAAATCCTTGAAAAATCCGCCACCTCGCGGGTTGCGGCGCGGATTTGCGCGAGCAGTTTCAGGCGGTTTTCGCGGATTGCCGGATCATCGGCATTCACCGTCACCTGGTCGAAAAACCCGTCCACCGGCCCGCGCAGCGTCGCCATGGCGGTCATGGCGCGCGCAAAATCTTCAGCCGCAACCGCCGCCTTGGCCTCGGCGCTGGCCTGCGTGATGCGTTCAAACAGCGCCTTTTCCTCGGCTTGCGCAAAAAGCGCCGGATCAGGCGCGCCCTCGAAACGGCGCTTGTCCTTTTTTTCCTCGATGCGCAGGATATTCGAGGCCCGCTTGACCCCGGCCAGCAGGTTGGCCCCATCATCACTGTCAAGAAAAGCACCCAATGCCTCGACCCGGCGCACGATCATCAGCAGGTCGTCCTCCTTCTCGAGTGCAAATACCGCGTCGATCAGGTCATGCCGCGCCCCCTGATCGCGCAGGTGGACCTTCAGCCGGTCGGCGAAAAAGGCCAGCAGGCCAGCTTGCGGGCCTTCCTCGCCGTGGTAATGCCGGGCCAGGTCAAACAGGGATTGCAGGTTCAGCCTCAACCCGTTTTCCAGCACGATGCGGATCACCCCCAGCGCCGCGCGCCTGAGCGCATAGGGGTCTTTCGATCCCGTTGGTTTTTCATCAATCATCCAGAAGCCAACCAGCGTGTCGATCTTGTCGGCCAGCGCCACGGCGAGGGAAATGGGGTCAGAGGGGACCGCATCCTTCGGCCCCTGTGGTTTGTAATGCTCCGCGATGGCTAATGCGATATAGGGTTTGACGCACGCTTTCTCGGCGTAGTATTTGCCCATCAGCCCTTGCAAATCGGGGAACTCGCCGACCATTTGCGTCACCAGATCGGTCTTGCACAAGGCCGCCGCTTGCGCCGCTTCATCTTCATTGGCATCGACAAGAGGCGCGATGTCACGCGCCAGCGCCGTAATCCGCCTGACCCGCTCGCCTTGCGAGCCGAGCCTGGCATGGAAGGTAATGGCGTCCAGTTCCGGGCTGCGCATGCTCAGCGGGGTTTTCAAATCCTGGTCCCAGAAAAACCGCGCATCGGCCAGCCTTGCATTGAGCACCCGCTCATTGCCCGCCGTGATCGCGGCGCCGCCGTCTTTGGCGGCAAGGTTGGAGACCACGATGAAGGCATTGGCGGCCTTGCCGGTTTTGGCATTGCGCAAGGAGAAATATTTCTGGTGCTTGCGCATCGAGCTTTCCAGCACTTCAGCGGGCAACTCAAGGAAGTTCTCATCAAAGCGCCCCAGCAGCGGCACCGGCCATTCCACCAGCCCCGCGACCTCGTCCAGCAGGGCGGCATCCTCGATCACCTCCAGCCCCTGCGCCCCGGCCAGTTTCACCGCCTTGCTCCAGATGCGATCCCGGCGCGCTTTTGCGTCGAGCACCACGAAAGCCTCTTCCAGTTTCTTTTCGTAATCATTGAAATGGCTTGCCGTGATGGGGGCCGGAGCCATGAAGCGGTGGCCATATGTGATATTGCCGCTTTTGATGCCGTCAATCTCGAAATCCAGGATTCGAGATGAATTTTCCGACGGGCCAAACACGCATAAAATCGAATGCAGCGGGCGCACCCAGCGCAAGCTGCCGCTGCCCCAGCGCATCGATTTGGGCCAAGGGAACCTGGCAATCACGCCAGGGAGGAACCCGGCCACAACCTCCCCGGTCTCGCGGCCCTTGTGCTCCGTGATGGCAACGTAAAAGCTCCCCTTCTTGTCCTCGCGGATCTCGCAATCTTCAAGGCTGTCCAGTCCCGCGCCGCGCAAGAATCCCTGCAATGCCCTTTCCGGCGCGCCCACGCGCGGGCCCTTGCGTTCCTCGCGGGTATCGGGCTGGCGCATGGGCAGGCCGGTGACCACCAGCGTGAGCCGCCGCGCCGTGGCGTAGGAATCGGCATGCTCATAGGCCAGCCCGGCCTCGGCCATGGCGGCGGTGACAAGGCGCTTGAGATCTTCGGCCGCGCGCGCCTGCATGCGGGCCGGGATTTCCTCGGAGAAGAGTTCAAGAAGAAGTTCAGACATCATTCGGCCCCCGATGCTTCGGTTTTCAGCCACGCCCCGGCGCAGGCCCTGGACAGCTCGCGCACCCGCAGGATATAGGATTGCCGCTCGGTCACCGAGATCACCCCGCGCGCATCGAGCAGGTTGAACAAATGGCTGGCCTTGATGCACTGGTCATAGGCGGGCAGGGGCAGGGCCTTTTCAACCAGCGCCCTGCATTCGGCCTCGGCATCCTCGAAATGCCGCAACAGCACTTCGGTGTTGGCGTGCTCGAAATTATAGGCGGAATATTCACGCTCGTTCTGGGCGAAGATATCGCCGTATTTGACGCCCGCGCCGTTAAAATCCAGGTCATAGACATTATCGACCCCCTGCACATACATCGCCAGGCGCTCCAGGCCATAGGTCAGTTCCCCGGATACCGGGCGGCAGTCAAACCCGCCGACCTGCTGAAAATAGGTGAACTGCGAGACCTCCATGCCATCGCACCAGACCTCCCAGCCCAGCCCCCAGGCGCCCAGGGTCGGGCTTTCCCAGTCATCCTCCACGAAGCGGATATCGTGGTTCATCGCATCAATGCCCAGCGCTTCAAGCGAATCGAGATAGAGCTGCTGGATATTGTCCGGCGAGGGTTTCAGGATGGTCTGAAACTGGTAGTAATGTTGCAGCCGGTTGGGGTTTTCCCCGTAGCGTCCGTCCGCCGGGCGGCGCGAGGGCTGCACATAGGCGGCCCGCCAGTGCCCGGGGCCGAGCGAGCGCAAGGTGGTGGCCGGGTGAAAGGTGCCCGCGCCCACCTCCATGTCATAGGGCTGCAATATCACGCAGCCATGCCTGGCCCAATAGGATTGCAAGGTGAGGATCAACCCCTGAAAAGAAAGGTCCGGCGCATTGCCGCCTTGTTTTGAAGCCACACTCATGAAAGAATTCCCGGCACAGATTTGAATTTTGCGCACCCTAAAACATGATGCGCGCAAAAGAAACAGGTTAATATTGCAGGCCAGCCATGAAAACACCCAGCCGATCCTTGCAAATACAGGGCGACCCCTCGATCCGCGATTTTCTGTTCGAGCAATCCCGGGTCACCAGCGCCTTTGATGATAATATGGACAAGGTGCTGGACACGGTTGAAAAGCTGATGACCGATCACGGCGTTTTTCACTCCCAGATCCACTTTTCCAGCGGCCAGATCAACCTGTGGCTCCTGAACGATCCGTTCAACTATTCGGTCGTGGTCAAGGAAGAGGTTCTGAGCGGCGAGTTGTTCGACATCTTCCCGCCAAACCCGTATCCCGAATATGCCCGGGTGGAAAAGGCGATGATCCGCCCGGTGCTGGAACGCTTTCGCGGCCTGCGCGGGGCCGACCCGATCGTCTATCTCAGGTCAGGTTCCCTGAATGTCATCAATGGAAGGGTGGGGTTGAATTTTTCCTGTGATGGCGCGCATTATCTCGATTACGAGGAATTTCTCGGCAACGACAATTACAGCCCCGACTGATCCGGCGCGGGCCCTGCGCTGCGGGCGGGAGGCAGGAGGCATGACCCGCCCCCCGGGCTCCCGGTCCCATCGCCCCCCGGCCCCGCTTTTCAAGTGATTTGCCTACCCGGCATTGACCTGCGGCAACTCCGAGAGCGACTTGGCCAGCGCCTCGTGGTCATAATCCTGATCCACCAGTTCACCGCCCAGATAGGCGCTGTAGGCCGACATGTCGAAATGCCCATGGCCCGACAGGTTGAACAAGATTGTCTCGGACTTGCCTTCCGCCTTGCAGCGCAAGGCCTCGTCGATGGCCACGCGCACCGCATGGGTGGATTCAGGCGCCGGGACGATGCCCTCGGCGCGGGCGAATGTCAGCCCGGCCTCAAAGCTCGGGTTCTGATGCACCGCGCGCGGCTCAATCTCGCCCAGTTCAATCAGGTGGCTCACCAGCGGCGCCATGCCGTGATAACGCAGCCCCCCGGCATGGAAGGCCGGCGGCATGAAGGTGGAACCCAGCGTATGGCACAGCATCAACGGGGTCAGGTGCCCGGTATCGCCGAAATCATAGGCGTATTTGCCCCGCGTCATGGTCGGGCAGGCCGAAGGCTCCACGGCAATGGCGCGCACTTTCCTGCCGCCGCGCAGGCCCTCGCCGATGAACGGGAAAGCCACGCCGCCAAAATTGCTGCCGCCCCCGGCGCAACCGATCACCACATCGGGGTAATCATCGGCCATTTCAAATTGTGACATGGCCTCAGTGCCGATGACGGTCTGGTGCAGCAATACATGGTTGAGCACCGAGCCAAGGGCATATTTGGTATCATCGCTGGTGGCGGCGATCTCAACGGCCTCGGAAATGGCGATGCCCAGCGATCCGGGGCTGTCCGGGTCATATTTGAGGATCTGCCGCCCGGCCTCGGTTTCCATGGAGGGCGAGGGGATGCAGCTGCCGCCATAGGTTTCCATCAGGGCGCGGCGGTAGGGTTTTTGGTTGTAGGACACCTTGACCATGAAGACTTTCACCTCAAGGTCGAACAGCGCCCCGGCAAAGGACAGCGAGGAGCCCCACTGGCCGGCCCCGGTCTCGGTGCTGAGCTTCTTGATCCCGGATTCCGCATTGTAAAAGGCTTGCGGGACCGCCGTGTTGGGCTTGTGGGAACCGGCCGGGCTGACGCCCTCGTTCTTGTAATAAATCTTCGCCGGGGTATCGAGCGCCGCCTCCAGCCGCCTTGCGCGAAACAGCGGCGAGGGCCGCCATTGCCGGTACACATTGCGCACCGGCACGGGGATTTCGATCTCGCGTTCCTGCGAGACTTCCTGCATGATGAGGTCCATGGGAAACAGCGGCGCCAAGTCATCCGGCCCGATGGGCTCGCCGGTGCCGGGGTTGAGAACCGGGGCCAGCGGTTTGGGTAAATCCGCCTGGATATTATACCAGCTTCTTGGCATTTTTTCTTCAGGAAGAATATATTTTACGGTGTCGCTCATGATGAAAATCCCCCATTACAGTGTACGCGATGCTCAATCCACCCTTTGCGGCGGCTTTGAAAGCGGCGGCTTTGATAAAATACAAAAGGATGCTGCACAAAATCATCGGGCTTGTCGAGTCGCAATTCGTCTCGTTGGGCGCTTTATAACAATGACATGGTGTCGAACTGGGGAGGGCGGGCCGATGCCGGTTTTAACTGAATAAAAACCGGAAACGCTCTAGCGGACCGTGGTTTCACCGCTCATCCGGACTTCCCAGTTGCGTGCATCGCAAATGGCCTTGCCCGAGCGCAGGTTGATATCAACGAACCCCCAGATTGCGCCGCCATCAACCCGGCATACCGCATGTACCCGCACCCAGCCTTTCCAGCCCTTTTGCACATTGCGGATACGGATATCCTTTTGGTCCAGATTGATGCTCCGGGCAAAAAAACGCTGAGATACGTCCCCGGTGCGGATCTGGCAGCTCCTGGCGATAATTTGTGCATAGGTTGCCCGGTTGGCGCCCTTTGCCAAGGCCGCACCCGCCGACAGGGTCACCAGTATTGCAACAAGACAATATCTGCACGTGGTGAACATCACAATTGCCGCTCGCTCTCAAGCCGTGTATGGCTGTTCTTCAGCCTTTTTATCATGCCACAGTGTTTATTGCGCTACAGTGTTTATTGCGCCACAGTGTTTTATTCGAAAACCGTGTGCTGTTTTCAAAATGACACTCCAACCGATAGCAGAGCCTCCGGCGCTTGTACAGGTTTTGCTGCCAGGTGGAAATCACCATCCCCGGTTTTTTCCCCCCGCAGGTCAAGTTCATGAGCGGGCGTGCATCACTTCGCGGACATCATCCACCATTTTGCTTCCCAGCGTTTCAACCGTTT
>CAZHLV010000008.1:0-8536 GCA_964533415.1 uncultured Hyphomicrobiales bacterium | reverse complement strand
GCGCTGCTGCTGCAAACGAATTGTCGCCAGGCGCGACCAAAGCAGTGCATTACGGGGTTCGATTCGCAAACCCCGCTCTAACGATGCGGCCGCTCTGGCCGGTGGCCGCACTCTGGTTGATGGTGGCAGGGATTTCAAGAAGCGGGCGCGCAAGAGTTTCAAGGAGAACTATAAAAATGCCAAATTCGCGGAAAAGGTAAAATTCAAGGCCAAGAAAATCAAGGACGGCATTCGGGTTGATGTCTCGGCCCGGATGGATACAACCTTTCTCGCCGTCGTCGGCTACAAGACGATTGACCTGAAGGTGTTCAGTGAGATTGGCGTCTCCAACACCAAGCTTGAAGTCGCTCTGGTTCTTGATAACACCGGCTCCATGCAGGGAAACAAGATTCATACCCTGAAAAAATCCGCAAAATCCCTGGTCAAGGCCATTATGCGCAAAAAGGGCAAGAACGAGCACACAAGAATTGCAATTGTCCCGTTTGCCGATTACGTGAATATCGGAATGGCGAACCGCAAGGAACCGGGTGTTTACGTGCGCAATGATTACACGATCAGGACCGTACATCCGGGCGGAACATCCTGCTACAACACCTATCCCAATTCAACCCGATCCTGCACCACAACAGGCGGGTCCTCGGGATATTGGGGCACATGCTATGGTTCCAGTACGAATGACGGTATTGTCAGCACCTACTCCTATCGATGCAAAAAAGGCGCAAGATCAGGAACCACGACCTGTACGGGCAGTTACGGATCTCCCGTGCGCCATTGCAGGTCCTATCCAACAACCTATAGCTACACCCATTACAAGTGGTATGGCTGTGTCGGTTCGCGCAACTACCCTCTTGATACGCGTGATTCAAACTACTCAACAAAGGTCCCGGGGCTTCTGGCTACCTCCGATAACTGCAAACCCGCCGAAATGCTGCGTTTAAATGATAACCGGAGCAAGGTTCTCAAGGCCCTGAATGCCATGAAAGCCGATGGGGAAACCTATATTCCCAGTGGCCTGATGTGGGGCTGGCGCGCCATCTCCAGTGGCATCCCCTTTGCCGATGGCGTGGCTTATGGAAAAACCCCCGCAGAGCGCAAGAAAAGACGCAAGGTGATCGTGCTGATGACCGATGGCATCAACACCAAGTCGCCAACTTATCCAACGCATCATGGCAGCAATACAAACCGCGCCAACAATCTGACGAAAAAGATCTGCAAGAATATCAAGAAGAAGCATATCACGGTGTATACCATTGCCTTTGAGGTCAAGAATGCAACGGTGAAAAAACTTCTGAAGGATTGTGTTGGAAACGGCGGCGCCTATTTTGACGCCAAGAGCTCGAAAGAGTTGAAAATGGCTTTTCAGAACATCGCCCTGGCGCTGATGAACCTTCGTCTTACAAGGTGATCTGTAAAGCATGTAGTGTAGCGTTCAAAGGTATCCACGCACCATGCTTTAGAGCCCGGTTTTGATTGAATCAAAACCGGGCTCTAACTCTTTGTTCTTACCGCACTTCTTATCGGAAAACCGGTTTATCGGAAAACCGGTTCCCACTTTTCCGGAAGTGCTATAGCGCAGATATACCAGGCTTTTACAAAGCCGGGCCGGGGATTACAGCAGCCCCCGGCTCCATGCATTGGCCAGAAAGATAACGACAGCCAGAACAAAAACACCGCCAATTGCTACCAGGAATTTTTTACGGGTTTCATCATCCATTTTCTACTCGCTTACCCTTCAGATTCGAATCTTCCCCCTGTTCAGAGCAAGATCAAACACGGGTGTGCATTATCACAATATATCTGGAAAAAACAAACCCCGTATATTTTTTGAATTACTCTGATTTCAACCTTGCGGGAAAGCCGCGAGCAGTGGCGATGATGTCGTTAGAGCATCCGTTTTTTACCGAATCAAAACCTGGCTCTAACTTCTTGTTTCCATTGCACTTCTTGCCGAAAAAACCGGTCCCCGCTTTTCCAGAAGTGTCAGGCAATAGGGTGAAAAAAACACCCGTTCTCCGGTGTTTCGGATTCCTGCGGGGGCAGGGATCCAAGCGGGTGTCCAGAGCTTGTAGATATCCCTTTTTGGATTCCTGCCTCCGCAGGACGGTTTTGCTTGACCCTTCAGGCTAAAAAATACTGATTAAACAGGTGGTCACCCGATTGCCCATGAAGCCCCCATCAGAATTCCCCGATGAAGTTCAGTAAACGAAAGCATGAAACAAGCAAGGCAGAGCCGGGATATTCTTTCCCGTCAGGCGGCCTCTTCGCTGCTTTCTTCAAGACGGCGGTCGAGATAAGCATCGATGGACCCCATAAGGGCCTCTTGCTGGTCGGCAAAGAAATGATTGGCGTCGGGGATGACCTCGTGGTCAATCACAATGCCTTTTTGAATTTTCAGGCGCTCGACCAGCTTGACCACGGATTCGGCAGGGACAACGGCGTCATTGCCGCCATTAATCATCAGGCCCGATGAAGGACAAGGGGCCAGAAAGCTGAAATCATAAAGATTTGCCGGCGGGGCAACGGAAATGAACCCGGCAACCTCGGGGCGGCGCATCAGGAGCTGCATGGAAATCCAGGCGCCAAAGGAAAAACCGGCCAGCCAGCAACCGCGGGATTCGGTATTAAAGCCCTGCATCCAGTCGAGCGCCGCAGCGGCATCTGAAAGCTCGCCAATGCCATTATCATATTCACCTTGCGAACGGCCAACACCACGGAAGTTGAAGCGCAAGACCGAAAAGCCCCTTTTTACGAAAGTGTAATAGAGGTCATAAACAATCTGGTTGTTCATGGTGCCGCCAAACTGGGGATGCGGATGCATAATCATGGCGACCGGCGCCGTGGGATCCTTGACGTGGTGATAACGACCTTCGATACGGCCCGCCGGACCGTTAAAAATGACTTCAGGCATAAATGCGACCTACTCTGCTTGCTCTGCTCACCCATTTGGCAGACACCTTGGCGCTGCCAAATTTTTCTTTTCAACGCTTGCGCGCTTTTGATACTTGACTAAATTAGTCAAGATTAATATATCCCATACAAATAGCGCCACTTCTGCGAAAATGGCGCTGCGATATGAAAACACAGGCTGGCGGACCTTGCTTAAGAGACGCGAGCCTGCGGGGGTATAGTAGCATAAATATTGGTGGAAAATCCAGCATTTCAACCCAAATATTAACATATGGTTAACGCACCGGAACACGAGCGCCATGAAACTGAGCACCAAGGGACGATATGCCGTTATGGCCATGGCTGATATTGCAGCGCAAAAAACCGGATCCCTGGTTCCGCTGCTGGCCATATCCGAACGCCAGGATATCTCGTTATCCTACCTGGAACAGCTTTTCAACCGGCTGCGCAAGGCCGGGCTGGTGAGTTCCGTGCGCGGCTCGCGCGGGGGTTACAAGCTGGCGCTGGCAGCGGAGAACATCTTGATCTCGCAGATCATGGATGCGGTGGCTGAACCGGTTTCGGCCACCCGTTGCGACAGTGGTTCCAATCACGGCTGCCGGGGCAATGAACGCTGCATCACCCATGATCTGTGGAGCGAGCTTGACGAGCATATCAACGGGTTCTTGTCTTCCGTTTCGCTGGCCGATGTAATTGCCAATTCACCATGCAGCACAAAGACACCCCTCACCCGCCTGACCACCAAGGCGCAGCGGGCGGCGCAGATGGCGGGCTTGCGGGCCAAGGCGGGCTGATGATGGCAAGTTCGCACATTTATCTCGACAATAATGCAACCATGCCGCTTCGCCCAGAGGCGCGCCGCGCCATGATCGCGGCGCTGGAGTGCGGCGGCAACGCCTCCTCGGTTCATGCCGAGGGCCGATATGCCCGGCAGGTGATCGAAAAGGCGCGCCGGCAGGTGGGGCGGCTGGTCAATGCGCCCCCCGCGGACGTGATTTTCACCTCATGTGGCACCGAGGCCAATAATCAGGTGATTTCCTCGACCTTAACACGCGGAACCGGGCATATCCTGGTTTCGGCGGTTGAGCATCCGGCGGTCTTGAAAGTGGCAAAAGCAAGCGGCGCGCAGGTTCATGTCCTGGAGGTGGGGCCTGATGGGCAGGTTGCCCCGCAAACCCTTGCTTCGCGCCTTGAAGAGATCGGGGCCAGGAAAGCCCCCTGCCCGGTTCTGGTATCCATCATGCTGGCCAATAACGAGACCGGCATTATCCAGCCGATTGCCGATCTGGCGCGCATCACCCATGAGCATGGCGGCCTGTTTCATACCGATGCGGTTCAGGGGGCAGGAAAACTTGCCCTTGACATGAAGGCGCTAGGGGTGGATTTCCTCTCGCTTTCGGCGCACAAGATCGGCGGGCCGCAGGGCGCGGGCGCATTGGTTGCGCGCGCGGATGTGGCCATTGAACCGCTCATTCTCGGCGGCGGGCAGGAGCGCTCGAAACGGGCGGGAACGGAAAACCTTTCCGGCATTGCCGGTTTTGGCGCCGCGGCGCAGATCGTGCGGGAAAACACGGAGGAGATGAGTCTCATCAAGGAGTTGCGCGATTTGCTTGAGGATCGGATTCAAGGATTTGACAGCAACTGCATTATTCTTGGGAAAGACGTGGAACGGCTTGATAACACTTGCTTTTTCGCAACGCCGGGGGTAAAGGCCGAAACCCTTGTAATTGCGCTTGATCTTGATGCAGTGGCGATCAGCGCAGGCTCGGCCTGTGCATCGGGCAAGGCCAGCACGAGCTTTGTCCCGGTGGCCATGGGGTATGATGAGGAAACAGCCGCCAGCATGATCCGGGTGAGCTTGGGCTGGCAAAACAAGGCCGAGGATATTGAGCGATTCATCGACAGGTTCAGCGCGGCGGTAAATCGTATGCGCACACAAAACGGCGCTCAGAGCGCTGCATAGAAAGAAAGAAACATGGCAGTAAAAACTGAAACCGCAGAACAGGTCGCCGGGATCGGCGTTGAGCAGTATAAATACGGCTTTGTCACCGATATCGAGAGTGAAAAGGCTCCCCGGGGGCTGAATGAAGACACGATCCGCTTCATCTCGGCCAAGAAGAACGAGCCGGACTGGATGCTGGAATGGCGGCTTGATGCATACAAGCGCTGGCTCACCCTGGAAGAGCCCACATGGGCGAAGGTGCATTATCCCGAGATCGACTTTCAGGATCTTTACTATTACTCCGCGCCGAAGAAAAAGGGCGGCGGCCCCAAAACCCTTGACGAGGTGGACCCGGAACTTCTTGATACCTACAAGAAGCTGGGGATTCCCTTGCGCGAGCAGGAGATTCTCGCCGGGGTGGAAAACCCCACCATCGCGGTGGACGCGGTATTTGATTCCGTTTCGGTGGTCACGACGTTCCGGGAAAACCTGGCCAGGGCGGGGGTGATCTTCTGCCCGATTTCCGAGGCCCTGCACACCCACCCGGAACTGGTGCGCAAATATCTGGGCTCGGTGGTGCCGGTGACGGATAATTTTTACGCCACCTTGAATGCCGCCGTGTTTTCCGATGGCTCGTTCGTCTATATCCCCGAAGGGGTGCGCTGCCCGATGGAGCTTTCCACCTATTTTCGCATCAACGAGCAAAATACCGGGCAATTCGAGCGCACGCTGATTATTGCCGACAAGGGCTCTTATGTGAGCTATCTTGAGGGCTGCACCGCGCCGCAGCGCGATGAAAACCAGCTTCACGCGGCGGTTGTCGAGTTGATCGTGCATGATGATGCGGAAATCAAGTATTCCACCGTGCAGAACTGGTATCCGGGCGACAAGGACGGCAAGGGCGGGATTTACAATTTCGTCACCAAGCGGGCCGATTGCCGCGGCAGGAACTCGAAAGTCTCCTGGACGCAGGTGGAAACCGGCTCGGCGATCACCTGGAAATATCCAAGCTGCGTGCTGCGCGGCGACAACGCGCAGGGCGAGTTTTATTCCATCGCCATATCAAACGGCCACCAGCAGGTGGATTCGGGCACCAAGATGATCCATCTGGGCAAGAACACCAAAAGCCGCATCATCTCAAAGGGCATTTCGGCGGGGGTCTCGTCGAGCACCTATCGCGGGCTGGTAAGCGCCCACCGCAAGGCCAGCGGAGCGCGCAATTATACCCAGTGCGACTCGTTGCTGATCGGCGATAAATGTTCAGCCCACACGGTGCCCTACATGGAATCGCGCAATATGAGCGCCACGTTCGAGCATGAAGCAACAACATCGAAAATCAGCGACGACCAGCTTTTTTATTGCCGCCAGCGAGGCCTCAGCGAGGAGGAGGCGGTGGCGCTGATCGTTAACGGGTTCTGCAAGGATGTCTTGCAGCACCTGCCCATGGAATTTGCCGTTGAGGCGCAAAAACTGGTCGGTATCAGCCTTGAAGGCTCTGTCGGGTAAAGGAAATATCTATGAAAACCTTGATGAAGATTGAAAACCTGCATGCCGAGGTTGGCGGCAAGGAAATTCTTAAAGGGATCAACCTCAATATTGCGCCGGGCCAGGTGCATGCGATCATGGGGCCGAACGGGTCGGGCAAATCAACCTTGTCCAATGTTCTTGCGGGCCGCGATGATTATACCGTGACCAGGGGCTCGGTAACCTTCATGGACAGGAATTTGCTGGAAATGGCGCCGGAAGAACGCGCCGCGGCGGGCATCTTTCTTGCCTTTCAGTACCCGCTGGAGATCCCTGGCGTGGCGACCATGACGTTTCTTAAAACCGCCATCAATGCCCAGCGCAAGACGCGCGGCGAGGAGGAGCTTTCAACGCCCGCCTTCATGCGCTTCGTGCGCGAGAAGTCGGCTCTTTTGGGGGTAAAGGACGAGATGCTGAAAAGACCGCTCAATGTGGGGTTTTCGGGGGGTGAGAAAAAGCGCAACGAAATCTTGCAGATGGCGTTGCTTGAGCCGGCATTCTGCATCCTGGACGAGACGGATTCAGGGCTGGATATCGATGCGCTCAAGGTGGTGTCTGAAGGGGTCAACGCGCTGCGCGACAAGGACAGCTCCATGCTGGTGATTACCCATTACCAGCGGCTTCTTGATTATATCGTGCCGGATTTCGTGCATGTGCTCTCGGGCGGCAAGATCGTGCGTTCGGGCGGCAAGGACCTGGCGCTGGAGCTGGAAAAATCAGGCTATGCGGAATATGGCGTGGATGCGGCGTAAGCGGCGCAAAGAGCAAGGGATCAGTCACTTGAGCACATCGGACAACATGAAGAAAACAAGGGCGGAGAAAGCCTTCCCGGCGATTTACGCCAGGGTTGCCAAAACCCTGCCCGGCAGCAAGGCCGTGCGGATGCTGCGCGACAAGGCGATGGCGGATTTCAAAACCAGCGGCCTGCCCGGACGGGGCGTGGAGGCGTGGAAATATACCAATCTGCGCCAGCTCATGACCGATTCCTACCCGCCGGCGACACCGGCGAGCGGCGGGGTCTTGATGAACACCAACGAGGCGGCCTCGCACGGGGTTTTTTCCACGCTGGAGCGGGCTACCATGGTGTTCGTGGACGGGCATTACCGGCCAGAGCTTTCCGATATCTCGCCGATTGAAAACGAGGTGGAAATCAGCACCCTGGCCGAGGCATTGAATGCTGAAGACCCGATGGCGCTCGACACCCTGGTCATGGAAGGTGAAACGGACCCCCTGGCCAACCTCAATCTGGCAATGATGCGTGATGGCGCGCTGATCCGCGTCAAGGACGGGGTAAAGGTTTCGCTTCCGCTGCATTTTGTGCATATCAACCTGACCGGCGCTTCTTGCGCCAACACCACGCGGCATATTGTTCACGTGGGGGCTGGGGCTTCACTGAAAATCTTCCAGACCCATGCCGGTTCGGAAAAAGCCACCTATTTCACCAATACCGTGTTCATTGCGCAGATCGCGGATAAAGGCGCGCTGACCCGGGTCAAGGTTCAGGGCGATTCTCTTACCGCTTTCCATTTCGGTCATTTGCAGGCCAAACTTGGCGAGGCCGCGAAACTGCGCGATTTCACCCTTAATCTGGGCGGGCGGGTAACGCGCAACGAGGTAAGCATTGCCCTGGCGGGAAACATGGCGGACGCCCATGTTTCCGGGGCCTATCTGCTGGGCGGCAAGCAGCATTGCGATACCAGCATCATGATGGACCACCAGGTTCCCGAATGCACCAGCACGCAGCAGTTCCGCGGCGTTGTGGACGAGACCGCCCAGGGAGTATTCCAGGGCAAGGTGCGGGTTGCGCCCGATGCGCAAAAATCCGATGGGCGGCAGATGGTCCGGGCCTTGCTGCTTTCAGAACGCGCGGCGCATTACGCCAAGCCGGAGCTGGAGATTTTTGCCGATGACGTGCAATGCGCCCACGGGGCAACGGCGGGCGAGCTTGATGATGAGGCGATGTTTTTCCTGCGCGCCAGGGGGATTCCCGAAGCACAGGCAAAAGCCCTGCTGATTACCGCGTTTATTGGCGAGGCGCTCGATGACATCACCGATCTGGATATTCGCGACCGGCTTGAAGAATTGACCCAAAACTGGCTTGACTGGCATTCGGGAGCAACATCATGAATGAAGTTTCCACCGACAACATAACGCCTGCATTTG
>CAZHLV010000007.1:0-28716 GCA_964533415.1 uncultured Hyphomicrobiales bacterium | reverse complement strand
CCATACACTTGGGAGGTTGGCAAAGCGCCACTTTCAGAGGTGGCCAATGTCGAGAAAATGATGCCGATGGAATACATCTCCGAAGATGGTTTTGGCATTTCAGACGCTTGCCGGGAGTATCTCATTCAGCTCATTCAGGGTGAGGATTACCCGCCCTATGAAAACGGTATGCCCAAATATGTCACGCTGAAGAATGCGCCGGTGGCGCGCAAGCTGGCGGATTTTGAGCTTTAGAGCACTTCCGGAAAAGTGGGAACCGGTTTTCCGATAAGAAGTGCGGTAAGAACAAAGAGTCAGAGCCCGGTTTTGATTCAATCAAAACCGGAAACGCTCTAAGGCTTCTCTTTAAACCCTTTCATCCTTGCCGGGCCGGTTCCCGGTGAGGGGGGAAGGGGTTATCCGTTTCCGCCCGGCGCAAGGTGCCGGGCGATGGCTTCGGCGCGGTTGCGTACGCCGAGCTTGGAGTAGAGATTGCGCAGGTGAAATTTCACCGTGTTCAGGGAAACGCCCATATTGCGGGCGATCTCGTTATTGGTGCTGCCATTGCTGAGCTGGCTTAGCAACTCGCTCTCACGCGGGGTGAGGCTTTCCATTTCGGGGCTGCCGGTGATTGTATTGTGCAACTGGCCCATGAAGGGGAAGATCATCTGTCCGCGGGCAACGTTTTCGATGACATCAAGCAGATATTCGGGCGAGTCGGTTTTGGAGCAAAACCCGGCGCCGCCCAGCTTGATGACCTCGCGTGGGACTGTTGGCGAAAGATCGCCGGTATAAACGATGATGCGCGGCGCGTTTTCCCGTGCCGCCAGGCGCTTGAGTACCGTTCTGCCATCGCAATAGGGCATCGTCCAGCCGATCACCGCTACATCAAAGCGCACACGATTCAGGGCTTCGAGGAAACGCTCGCCATCGGTGGCGGAAACGGCCAGTTCAAAACGCTCATCGGCAAGCAGCATGGATTTGAGCGCCCGCAGGATCAACGGGCTCTTGTCCACGATGGCAACCCCTATAGGCGCGGTGGATACGCTGCGATGATGGGTTTTGAATGACACTTTTGAGAAGGTCCCTCTAGTATTTTTTCAGGTTCTTGTTGAGAAAATGATTCGCCCGGTCCTTGTAACTCATTGATATGTTGGTGTTTCGTGTGGTTCTGTTAGATTACGGTGTTGTGCAGGCCACCATCAATTAACAGGCTCTGGCCGGTGATATAGCCGGACTGGCTGGCGCATAAAAAGGCGCAGGTTTCACCAAATTCACGCGGATTGCCGAGCCGCCGTGCAGGAATTTTAGAGGTGCGTTCCTGGGCGACATCCTCGATGCTCTTGTTTTCCAGCCTGGCCATGGCTTCATAGCCGGAGCGGATGCGGTCGGTGTCGAAAAAACCGGGCTGAATGTGGTTGATGGTTACGTTATGGTGAGCGACCGAGCGGGCGATCCCGGCCAGAAAAGCGGTCAGACCGGCGCGGGCGCCGCTGGACAGGTCAAGTCCGATCACCGGCATTTTCACGGATATCGAAGTGATATCGACAATGCGCCCGAATTTGCGGGCGATCATGCCGTCGATGACCTTCTGGATCATTTCAATGGGCGAGATCATGTTCATGACAACACCCTGCATGAGATCTTCCCGGCTTAATTCACGAAAATCGCGAAATGGCGGGCCACCGTTGTTGTTGACCAGGATGTCCGGTTCAGGGCAGGCGGCGAGCAGCGCCTCTTGCCCCTCGGGGGTGCTGACATCAGCAGCCACCGGGGTGACGGAGACGCCGGTCATCCCGGCAATTTCCCGAGCGGTCTGGCCCAGGATATCAGAATTGCGTCCGTTAATAACGATATTTACCCCGGCCTCGGCGAGCGAGATGGCGCAGGCGCGCCCCAACCCCCGGCTTGAGGCGCAGATGATGGCGGTTTTTCCCCTGATTCCCAGATCCATGTTGTGATTCCTCTTAAACGTGCCCTGATATGAGCTTATCATACCTTGAGATTTTGCAATGTGTTTTCGATATCCCGCAAATAGGCCGGTCCGCAGAGCAGCACGTGAACCAGAAGCGGGTAAAGCAGGTAGATGCCCCGCCGGCGGGCAAAAAAACCATCCCGGTCAAAAGGCGTAAGGGCGCCGTACTCCCTGAAGAAATCATCACCAAAACTGCCGAACATGGTCAGATAGGCCAGTTCGATTTCCGGGTGGGCATAATAAACCGCCGGGTCAATCAGGGCGTTGATTTGACTGTTGCCCAAAAGCACGTTTCCGGACCAGATATCGCCGTGAATCAGCGCCGGGTGGGAAGGCTCGTCCAGCCAGCTTTCCAGTTTTTCGCCCAGATGCTGCAAACGGGTGAGAAGGGAGGCTGGCAACTTGCCGCGTTCATGGGCGAAACGGGCCAGAAAAAGCAGCCGTTGATCGCGGAAAAACGGAACCCATGCCGGGGTTGGCGGGTTGGGCTGGGGAAGTATGCCGATGACAGTATCGCGCTCAAAGCCAAAAAAGGGCCGGGGGGGGCGGTGCAAATCACTCAGCAGCCGCGCCATGTGACGCTGGTGGACTGGGGTGATCTGGCCTTGGGTGCTGTTTATCCATGTCATGGCCAGCATTCGTGGATCTGCATACAGGACATCGGGAACCGGCAGGTTGCTGCTGGCCTTCAGGCTGCGCAGCATATGGGCTTCGGCTTCAAGCTGATCGGGCAGGGGGGCGTCTCCCGCCTTTACCGCCAGCTCGCGGCCATCACTTAATGCCAGGTGATAGCCTTTGAGCCCATACCCCACGGGCAGGCGGGCCTGGCGGGTTACTGTTGCATCCAATGCCTGTTCGAGAGCGGAAAAGTCAGGGGTCTTGCTCAATAATCCAATGCCCTTTGCCCTGAAAAGCCGGCAAACCTTGCCTTGCGCGAGGTCAGCGAATTGTCGCGTTTTGCTTGCGGCGTTCAGGCCCCCGATAGTTGCTTGAATTTTGCCGCCGCCGCTCGGGGCCAAAATAATTGGGAGCGCGGACAAAATCCCGCGGTTTTTCAACACAGGAGATCAGGCAAAGATACAGGTTCTTGGCGGAGATCGGCTTGCCGAGAAATTCCGTTATCCCGGCATCACGGGCCTCGATGATGACTTTTTTGCTGGTATAGGCGGATAACATGATGATTGGCACGTAGGGGTTGGTGCTGTCCTTGGCGCCGCGCACCAGTTGGACAAACTCGATCCCGTCTAGGGTCGGCAGCTTGTAATCGACTATGATGACATCAATCTGCGTGGTGCGGAAAATCTCGAAGGCTTCAGCCGGGTCAGCCACATCGTGAATACGGTGAATGCCAAATCCCCTGAGCACCGTCCTGATGATCTGCCGCATGTGCTGGCTGTCTTCGATAATCAGGATTGTCAGGTTCGAGAGATTGTAAGTTTTTGTCATGACGCGTTGGTAGCCGTTTTCGTGCAACTCTAAGTAGAACGATAGTAATTCCATACTTCATTTGCCTATATATATATCATGAATAATATTCAACGGGAATTATCCATTTTCTGACTATTGGAGAATGGGGGGGTGAAATGAATGTTGCTGGCAACTCGTATGCGCCTTGCCAGCCTGTAATTAACATGTCAGTGTTGCTGACCTTAATTTGCACCAGGGTCATCATCCATGTCCGAGTTTTTCTGGACCTTCACCAGTCTGGCCATAGCAGCTTCTTTCACGCCGGGGCCGAATAATATCATGATAACGGCTTCGGGAGCCAATTTTGGTTACCTGCGCTCCTTGCCGCATATGCTTGGGGTTACCTTTGGCTTTCCTGTCATGCTGGTGGCCCTGGCTTTCGGGTTGGGGGAGGTCTTTCGCTCTTGGCCGGTGCTCCATGAGATTTTGCGCTATATGGGCGGGGGCTTTTTGCTTTACATGGCTTGGCGAATTGCGGTTTCGGGGCGAACAGAGGTCGAGGCGCCAGCACGCCCCCTGACGTTTTTGCAAGCATCTGCCTTTCAGTGGATAAATCCGAAGGGGGTCCTGTTTGCCATTTCAGTGATTGCGACATTCACGGCGGATGCGGCAAATTACCGGCAACGGATTACGGCAATGGCGCTGATTACCCTGTTCACGGCTTTTGCCTCGATCAATACCTGGTGTATTTTCGGGATCGGGATACGGCGTTTCTTACGCTCGGAAATCCATTTGCGCCTGTTCAATATCACCATGGCCTTGTTGCTGGCCGGTTCTGTTGTATATTTGTTTTTCGTGTGAAAATATGAGGTGTTTTGATGGATATTGCAGAAAAATTTGATATTGAGTCGCTCGAATTGCTACCAGAAGTAGCAAGGTCGGCTTTTTCCAGCGGCGGGTATCCTTATGCAAAAAAGCTCAAAACCAGAAAATATCTCAAACAGCTCCGGGAACTTCAGATCGAGCTCATAAAAGTACAAAGCTGGGCGCAGGAAAGCGGTGAGCGGGTGGTCATTATCTTTGAAGGGCGCGATTCAGCCGGCAAGGGGGGCACGATCAAGCGTTTCACGGAGCATATGAACCCGCGTCATGCCCGGGTTGTCGCCCTGCCCAAGCCCAATGACCGGGAGCGGGGCGAGTGGTATTTCCAGCGCTATGTCAAGCATCTTCCCACATCGGGCGAGATCGTTCTTTATGACCGCTCCTGGTATAACCGGGCCGGGGTGGAGCCGGTGATGGGGTTTTGCACCGATGCGCAGCGCGAGGAATTTTTTCAAGAGGCTCCGGGGTTTGAGCAGGCGCTGGTGCGCTCGGGGATCCGGCTTTTCAAGTTCTGGCTGACGATTGGGCGTGAGGAACAGCTCAAGCGGTTGCATGCGCGCCGCCATGATCCGCTCAAACGCTGGAAATTGAGCCCGATCGATTTGAAAGCCATCCACAAATGGGATGAATATACCGCTGCCCGGAAGCTGATGTTTGCGCGCACCGATACCGATTTTGCGCCATGGACGGTGATCCGCACCAATGACAAGCGGCGCGGACGGGTGAATGCCATGCGAGCTTTTCTTTCGGCGATTCCCTATGCGGGAAAAGACGAGGCTGTTGCCCGTGCGCCGGATCCGCTGATTAGCGCGCCGCTGGACGAGTAGATGGAGCTGCCCGTCTCGTTTGACGATATTGAATCTGCGGCACGGCAAATTGCGCCTTACGCCCATGAAACGCCGTTGCTGGAGTTTGCCGAACTTAATGCGCTTGCCGGGGGGCGGGTTTTGCTCAAGGCGGAGCATTTGCAACGAACCGGGTCGTTCAAGTTCCGGGGAGCGTGCAACATGATCTCGCGCATTGATGCGGCGCAAGCCCCCGGCGGGGTGGTGGCCTATTCATCGGGAAACCATGCGCAAGGGGTGGCCGAGGCAGCCCGCCTGTTCGGCTTTTGCGCCGTTCTCATCATGCCGGAGGATGCGCCGGAAATCAAAAAGCGTGGAGTTATTTCGCGCGGCGGCGAGATTGTCAGTTATGACCGCAGCAGTGAGAGCCGGGAGGAAATTGCGGAGAAAATCACCAGGGCGCGCGGAGCGGTACTGGCGCCACCATTTGAAGATGAACGCATCATTGCCGGACAGGGAACCGCGGGGCTTGAAATGGTCTGGCAGGCAAAGGCGACTGGTGCGCGGCTGGATGCGCTTTATGTGCCGTGCAGCGGCGGCGGGCTGGTTTCAGGCTGCGCGATCGCGGTTAAACATGCCCATGCGCAAACGCAGGTTTTTGCGGTGGAGCCTGAAGGCTTTGAGGATATGCGCCGCTCGCTCGAAGCAGGTGAGCGCAAGCGCAATGCAACCCTGTCCGGTTCTATCTGTGATGCCTTGCTGGCGCCGGAGCCGGGGGAGCTTGCCTTTTCCATAAGCCGCCACCTGCTTGACGGGGCGATAAGCGTCAGTGACGACGAGGTGCGCTATGCTGCCGGATTTGCGCTGCGCAATCTGAAGCAGGTGGTTGAGCCGGGCGGCGCGGCGGCGCTGGCGCTGGTTCTTTCCGGCAAGGTGGATTTGAAGGGCAAGGTTACCGGCATTGTTCTTTCCGGCGGTAATGCCGATGAGGCTTTCCTGACTGAAATACTGGCATCGGATCAAGCTTCATGGACATGATTGCCGGGCTTTCTCCCCTTGAGCTTATCGTCAGTATTGTTGTCATTTTCCTGGCTGGAATTGTGCGCGGCTATAGTGGATTTGGCTTTTCGGCGCTGGTGGTTATGAGCCTTGTGCTGATCCTGCCTCCGGCGGAAGTGGTGCCGATTGCCTTTATCCTGGAAATCGGGGCTTCGCTGGCCATGCTGCCGTATGTGTGGCGCAAGGTGAAATGGAATGTGGCGGGCTGGTTGTTTGCCGGGGCAGCGATAGGAAGCCCGGTGGGGGTGCATTTCCTGGCCACTATCGATCCTGATTTCATGAAGCTGATGATTTCCGGAATTGTCCTGATGGCCTGTTTCCTGCTGATACGCGGATACCGCTTCAAAGCCCCGGCAGGACGGCTCGGCAATGGGGCGACGGGGTTGTTCTCCGGGCTGGTAAACGGGGTTGGCGCGGTGGGCGGTTTGCCGGTGGTGCTGCTGATGATGGCCGGGGCGGCGGAAGCCGTGGCCATGCGCGCCACCATTGTCGGCTACCTGTTTTTGTCTGATACCTATGCGCTGGCCATTTCAGGCGCGCAGGACCTGGTCAACATGGTGCTTTTGCAGCGCGCCGGGCTTTTTGCCTTGCCGCTGGCTCTGGGGATTTATATCGGCAGTCACATGTTTTTCCGGACAAATCCGGAAGCTTTCCGCCGGATTATTCTGACTATCCTGATTGTTCTGGCCAGTAGCGGTATCGGGCAGGTCATGTTCTTGTAACTGGCCTTGAAAACCCAACTCAATAGCAGAAAAGGGCGTGCATATCATCCGTGTCCAGGGCGCTCATATTGATCGCTTCCGGGGAGGTCGAGCAAGAGCTTGCTGATGTATCGTCTTCATCTTCATCATCTTGAGGCTCAATATGCTCGTTTTGTGGAGCAGGTTCTGGCTGGGCTGTAACCGGTGATGCCGTGGCCTCGGGTTTGTTTTCAACGGGCTCTGGCGTATCGGCTTCGGCGGCGAGCATTTTCTGGGCTTGTTCGGTATCTTCCAGAACCGTGTCGATATCGGTTTGCGTGTTGCTGGCCTGATGTTGAATTTTACCGGTTTCCAAAGACGTTCTGGCGCGGCCTGTTTCTAGAGCGTTTCCGGTTTTGACTGAATCGAAACCAGGCTCTAACTCCTTGCTTTTATCGCACTTCTTATCGGAAAACCGGTTCCCACTTTTCCGGAAGTGCTCTATCTTGGGAGAAGCCTGATCTGGCAGCCAGCTTTGCGTGCCCCAGATATGGGACATTTTGTTGATGCGCTCTTCAAGGTAGTGCAAAACCTTGATGACCTTGTCGGTGCGCTGTCCGGTGATGTCCTGGAACGAGCAGGCAGTATAGATATCCGTTGCCAGGGCATCGAGCTTTTCACAGGATTCCTCGTCGATATCCTGCTCGCGCATTGTCCATGCGGTTTCCTGGACCTGTTCGGCGGCTTCAAGAATTTTGGAGGTTGCTTTTTCCGTGGCGGCAACTATCGAATCAAGCTCGCATGAAACCGTGGTCGTGCGGATTTCCTGCTCTATATCTGCATGAAGGGCGCCGATCTCGTGACGGGTGACGGCGATGGCTTGCGCCATGTCCTCCAGTTCCTGGCGAATATGGTCTGTATCGATGTTCTGGCTCAGGTTTTGGGTCTGGCTTGCCAGTTTTTCTATGGCCTTGAGAATCAAAAGCGTGTCGGCATGGCGGTTTTTCCGGGCGTATTCACGCAGGAACCAGCGGCCCCGGGCGGTCTCCATAACTGCCGATTCGATGATGCCGTATTCGGTCGTGTCGTTTTCCGCCATGGCGTCAATACGCGCCAGACTGGTTTGGTTAGCCATTGCAAAATCCCGTTTGCTGCCGAAAAAGGGAAAACTCCATGTGTTCCACTTCGGTACAGTATGTTAGGGAATGGTTTACCAAGATTTAACAGCCCCAGAGCGCGCAGGGCGGGGGCTGCATGATGGCGCCTTCATAGACCATGGGGCAATCCTGATCGCGGCCCAGCAACAAGGGGGCATCAAGGTCCGTATAAGCGGCCAGCGGGGCTAGAAGAGCCGCCGGAGCCATGGCCAGTGATGACCCGACCATGCAGCCAATCATGATATCAAGGCCCAAGACCTTTGCCTGTTCGGCCAGCTTGATGGCTCCGGTCAGGCCGCCGGTTTTGTCGAGCTTGATGTTTATCATGTCGTAGAGCGGTTCGAGGCGCTCCAGATCCTTTATGGTGTGGATGGATTCATCCGCGCATAATGGGACCGGTCGTTCAAGATCAACCAGGGCTTCATCCTCGTTCGCGGGCAGGGGCTGTTCGATTACCTCAACCCCGGCCTTGGCGCAGGCCTTCATGAGGGGGGCGAAGTTCTCTTGCGTCCAGGCTTCATTGGCATCGGCGATGAGACGCGCTTGCGGAACAGCATTTGAGATGGCTTCGATTCGTTCGGCATCACCATCGCCGCCCAGCTTGAGCTTGAGAAGCGGGTAAGATGCAGCTTTTCTGGCCGCTTCGGCCATGGTTTCAGGGCACCCAAGGGAGATGGTGTAGGCGGTCAGGGCCGGGGTTGGTTGCGGCAGCTTGGCCAGTTGCCATACCGGTTTGCCGCTGCGGGCGGCTTCCAGGTCCCAGAACGCGCAATCAAGCGCATTGCGTGCGGCGCCGGGCGGAAGCCGGGTTTGCAGGGCCTTGCGGTCGAGGCCAGTATGCAAATCTCCTTCAAGGGCGGATATTTCCTGCATGACGCCTTTTACGGTTTCCCCGTAGCGGGCATAGGGCACGCATTCGCCGCGCCCCTCGTGAATCCCGTCGCCCAGAGAGACGCACACCACTTCCACATGGTCACGCGAGCCGCGCGAGATGCTGAAGGTTTGGCGAAGCGGCCAGCTTCGGGACTCAACCTTCAAGGTGAGATTACGCATGGGATAAACCCGCGGTTCAGCGATTGTCGCTCAGACGGCCGCTGGCATGGGCCAGCATGAGGTACACCTTGCCGGTTTCCGAGGTCAGGTATGTATCGATCAACATGCTTTCCCGGTCTGATTCGGTTGCCGATTCGAGGAGGTTTTCAAAATCACGGATATAGCGGTCGACATCTTCGCGAAATTCGGCTTCACGGTCGTATTTGCTGGCGATTTCATCGAATATGCGTTGTCCGCGCATGGTGTAGAGCCGCCGGGTAAATACGCCCGGTTCACCATCACGGTAGCGCCGCCAAAGTTCGGCCGGGGCCTGATGGTCAAGAGCCCGGGAAAGATCGACCGACAGGGAGTTCAAGGTTGCAGAATTGTCCTGAGACGGATGTTCGGTTTCGGTCGGCGGTTGGGCGTAGTCCCGGGGGGCGTGTTCGGGTTCAGGCTCAGGCTCAGGGGCTGGGGCTGGAATTTTGCGCCGGGACTCCTGCAAGGGCGGCAGGTCTTCGTAAACCGGTGGAAGCCGGACCTCGGAGGATGAGGTTTCGTTCTGGGGGGTGCGGGTGCGCGGCGGCGGGGCGAGTTGCCCGGTATCGCTGTCGGCGCTGGAGGCGGCGGCCAGCAGATCCGGCAAAGACCATTTTGACGTGCCGCGGTCGGGTGTATCTCCTGAAATCGCGGCTGAAATCTTGCGGGCAAAGCGTCCGCCCTTGCTGTCGTTTTTGTCGGAACCGGAAAGAGAGCTTCCCGCCTTGAGCGAGGATATGGGCTTGGTGAGATTTTCCCGTGAACGTTCCGGGGGTTGAAATGTATCATCGCTGCCGGATTTTTTCAGGATCATCTCGTTGAGCGCATCAAGGGCGCCGATTTCGTCCATGACGGCTTGCCGCAGGGCCTCGGTGTTCCTTGAGGTTTCCTCTGGCAGCTTGACAATGGTCTTGCTGATGTCTTCCCGGGCCTTGTCCATTTCCCGGGTCATTTCCCGGATGGAGGCTTTCAGGTCATTGCGGGTTTTTTCCAGTTCGCCGGACATCTGCCGTACGGCGCTGCGCAGATCATTCGTGGTATCGGAGAAGCGATTCCCGGCCTCTTCAAGGTTCTTGGAGAGATCGCGGTTGATCTGTTCATAATTTTTCTGGAAGCCGCTGACGGCGAGGGCGGTTTCCTGTCCGGCCGTGGAGCGCAGCTTTTCAAGCTCGGCAATTGCTGTTCGCGAGGATTGGGTGGCGTTCATGGCAATCTGTTTGCCGACTTCCCGGGCGCGTTCCTCGGCGTTGCCCACGGCTTCAGAGACGATCCCGGAATAGGTGCGCATGAGCTGATCGATATCATCGGATTTGCGAACCAGAAGTTCGGCCAGGGAAGCAAGCTTGTCATGGCGTTCCTTGAGAACATCATCAATCTCAAGATTGGCAGATTTCAGGGACTGGGCTGCTGAATGCAGGCCATCGGCCTGTTCGGAGAACTGCCCGGCGGTGGCCTGGATATCTTTTAAAACTCCACCGGCCAGGTTTTTCATTTCATTGGCCTGGGCGGTCATCTGGGTAAGGGTTTCGCCGGTTTTGTTGGCCACCAGATCGGCAGCTTCATTGAGGCCGTTTGCATGCAGGGTGAGGCGCTTGTCGAGGGCGTGAAGGTTTTTGGTTGCGCCTTCGATCAGCATGTGCAGGGAACTGCCTTCCTCCTTGATGCGGGCTATCGTGGGCTCAAGCTCGTTACCCAGCGCGTGGCCGGCCGCAGAGATGGACTGGCGTTCCTGATACAGGGATTCCAGCATGGCCCTCATACGGGTTTCAGAATCGGTATAGGCCCGCTCCAGCGCGGTGACCTCGCTATGCACCAGGGCTTCAAGCTCGCTGGCCCGGCCAAGGGCGCGTTCGACACCTTCATTCATGGCGGCAACTTCCCGGCGGATGGCCTGACCGATTGATGAAATGGCCTCGCCGGCCAAGCCTTCGGGCATGGTCAGGTGAACAGCAGCCTTGGCCATGGCGGTGGCCATGAGATGCATTTCCTGGGCGCGGCGGATCATCATCGCCATCAGCCAGATGACCGGAATCGGCAAAATGAAAGCCGCCAGCAAGGTAACGGCATCGGGTGTGCTGAACAAAATCGCGAAAGATTCCGCCTCAATGATCCGTGCGCCAAAATAGCCCCAGATATAGGCCGCTCCCAGCCCCAGCCAGAGAACCGATATGAGAAAAGCAAAAAAGAAAGGTGATGTTGAGGGGCGGCGGCGGATTTCCCGCATCAGGATCCCGGCATTTGGCGTGTTCTGGTTGGCAGGAGGCGGAGATGCCGGTGCAGGGTCCATTTCCGCGCCTGGAAAATCAGTGTTTTCGAAGTGCTTTTTAGCTTTTTTTCCTGATTTTTGCTTCGAGATCTGAACCAGTTCAGGCTCGGTGGGTGGCGCCTTTTTGTCAATGCGTTTTGGTGGTTTTAGGAATGTGGGGCGCCGCACCTTGCCGGATTCGGGTTTGGTCTCGGCTGCATCCTTGGTGAATTCGGCCTCTTCAGGGCGGCTCGCTCCGATGATTTCCGGGGCTTGGGTTTGAGCTGTTGTCTTGGCCTCGGTGGTGTTCTGGGTCTTCGATGTGCTGTCTTTCGATGCCATAGGAGTCCTGTTGATCTTGCAATCTGTCGAGGTTCTGGACAAACCGCGATTCTATCCCGGTTTTTAGCCAGATACCGACTTTTTATTGCCATAGGTAGCGTTATTGACGTTTGTAGCATAAAACATCAGTTGCGCCATGATTTCTTTATCGGGATCCGGGGGGCAGAGCTGGGTTCAAGGCAGGCTTTGAGATATGGGAAATAATCAGGACAAAAATATGACTCGCAACATGCGCCCGGGAAAGGGACAGCCAAGCGCGGCGCAAAAAGCTTATCTGCGGCGTGGACTAACGCAGCCGGGGGGGAAACTTCCCCTGTTTGACCGGCGGGGGCAAAAGCAATCCCCGGCGACCATTCGCGCCTGCATTGCCAATGGATGGGCCGAGCCGTGGTTTGTTAACCCGTTAAAGCCCGATTGGCTGGTCTGCCGGCTGACAGCACAAGGTTACCTGGCCGTTGGTGTTGAACCGCCGGCGGATTTATAGAAAAATCCTGGGAACTTTGCTGTAAAACCGTTTTTTCATGAATACGGGCTGAATATCCTGTTCCTGTTACATTCAGGTCCGGTATTGTAGTTTTTTACGCATGGATGAGGGGCAACAGGAGTTGCCTAATGTGTACAGCATCAAAATATATGGCTTCGAAATATGTCGTTGATCTGTGCGACAAGGTTCGCACCCTTGAGATCGCCAATGCCGAGTTGCTTGATCTGCTTGCAGGTGAGGATGCTTTCAGCGCGTTCTTGATCGATGAAATTTCCAGACTAAACAGTTCTTTACGTCAAACCAGGAGCATTGCCCTGCATGCCCTTGCGGCAGCTTGTGCCGATTGTGATGTTCAAGGTCAGGATCAGGCTGCAAAATTGCTTTCCTGAAGGGCGACCTGGGAATCAGCAGGAGCGCCGGGAAGTTCAAAAACAACGGCATTTTCGTATTTGTCTTCATCAAATCCTATTAATACTCCCTTCTCTTGCGAGAGGAGTTGCGAAAACGCGGCGTAGCATATTTTCCAATCGGGGATTTCACTGCGGGATTTTTCCTTTGGGATCAGTTTGGCCTGTTCCGACATGTCAAATACGGTAAATTGCAATACCCCGTTTTCCTTGCGAGAGGCGGCAAGGGTCAATTGCGGTGTTTCGTATTTGCTGCGTAAGTAAACGAGGGTCAAGGCCTGCCGGAAAAGCGCTTCCTGGCGTTCCGGGCGTCCCATGACAACGGGCATGGCGCCGTGTTCGAGTTCAGCGGAGTGCATGAGACCGCTTTTCTGGGCATCGCGGTACCAGTTTATGACGATCCGGTCTGGCATGACCGGTTTGCGCTCGGTGTTCCTGGTTGGTTTTGCGGTTGCCGAATTGAGAAGGATCAGGCAGGATTCCATCAGTTTCTTGAGTTCTTCGTTGCGCTGTCTTGTTTGATGGTTTTCCCGCGTCAGCCTGTCATTGTCTGACTGGAGCTGATCTTTTTGCAAGGCCAGCTTGGTGATATCCACCAGATTGGCAAAATATCTCTGGATATTGCCATCACGATTGCGGACTGGCCGGGCAATGACAAGGACCGGTATCTCAAGGCCATTTACGAGAGCATAGCCATTCTCGATATAGCTGCCGCCATTTGCGTCCTCCAGCCGGTTTTCAAAGGTTTCTTTGAGCGAAAAGCGCCGGGTTTCATGACGTTCCGGCAGGATGAGGAATTTCTGGTTATGGTTTTTCAGCTCCTCCAGGGTGCCAGTGCAAAAGAAGCTCAGGGCGGCCGGGTTGGCGGAAATCAGGTTTCCATCCGGGTCATACTGGATGATTGCGCTCATGGCTTGCGATATGGCGTCATGGGCGGCAGAGAGTTCGGTTTGATAGACTATGGAAATGTTGCGCAGGAGCTGGTCAACGGCCCTGCCGGTTTCACCGATTTCATCCCCGCGTGAGAAACCAAGCTGGTGGTCCTCGGCGCTGTCTGGGTCGTTTATCGCCTCGATCACGGCGTTTTTGATGCGGCCAATGGGGCGGATGATTATGAAATACAAGAGCCCGAGGATACCGGACAAGGTGATGCAGGAAACCAGGAGAGTGGATTTGACAATCCGGATCAAATAGGTTCTGACATGTTCGCCGATATGAGAAGCATCAAGGCGCAAGATCAGGTCATAGCCAATACCGCTTTGAGCCTGCGGAATATAAATGTCAAAATATTTGCCATTTGGACTGCGCAAGGTTTGCATGCCGTCGGTAGCCACGGAATTCTGCGACAAGGAGGCCTCTGTTCCGAATCCGCCGACCGGGTCGCCCATGGAATCATAAAGCTGGCCGCCTTTTATCAATGAAAACCTGGAAAGTTTTTCAAGTATATCGATGAGCTCTTTCTCTGTTTGATCGTCGAGTGTATTGCGCAAGGTGGCCACCTTGACCAACCGGGTGGTTTCCTTCCGCATGGTTTCCAAAAGCCGTTCTTCATGAACGTAAAGCGAAGGGATCAACACGGCAATTTCAGCAAGGAAAATGCTGAATAACGAGGCAAGAAAGATGACGATGCCCAGGCGCATGTGGAAAATCCCACGGGCCTGGGGGCGGTACTCCTTTTTGTTCATGCTGGCGGGCATGGTCTCTGGTGATTTGGGCGAAGCCACGAATTGTTCCCCTGAATGCGACCTTTTCAGGGTTAATTTATCCCTGACCCGTTAAGAATATATGCATGCTCCCTTCATCGTTGATTTACCCGCGTATGAACCTTATTTTACACCTTGTCGGCAAAGGAGAGCGGCGGGATAATGATTACGGATATATATAACAAGCGTATTCTCGGGCTGGCTGCTTCGATCCCGCGCACAAAGCGGCTTGAAAACCCCGATGCCACCGCGATGGCTTTTTCGAAAATGTGTGGCTCAAGGGTGGCGGTTGACCTTGATATGGACGGCGATGTCATCACCGGGTTTGGCCAGGAGGTCAAGGCTTGCGCGCTGGGGCAGGCGGCTTCATCGGTGGTCGGGCAGCATATTGTCGGTTCTACATCGGGGGAGTTCCGGCAAGTGGCTGATGAAATGCGCAAGATGCTCAAGGGCGACGGGCGGCCCCCCTCGGGCAAGTGGAAGGATCTTGAAGTCCTGGAGCCGGTGCGCGATTACAAGGCGCGCCATACCTCGACCCTTCTTGTCTTTGACGCCGTGGAAGATGCGATTTCCCAGATTGAAGGAGACTGAAGCCATGGGGGGCGGGCAAAGACTCATCAAGGGCGTTCTTCTCGCTCCCATCTTGTTTTACCGCTTTGTCATCTCGCCCTTTACCCCGGCGGCGTGCCGTCATTTGCCGACCTGTTCGGATTATGCCACCCAGGCCATTGATAAAAACGGGGCATGGAAGGGAGGATGGCTGGCGCTCTCGCGCATATTGCGGTGCAATCCGCTTGGCTCGCATGGCCATGATCCGGTGCCGGACTTGCGCGGTGTTCATCATCCCTTCTGGGCGCCGTGGCGCTATGGACGCTGGACGGGACGCCATATCACCTTGACTTTCAACGGCGATTCTGAGAACAAGCGGAAATCATAAACCAACCCATATCCATCTTACCTGCGCGGTAGGCAGTGAGTGAGAGGAGCGCACATGTTCACCCTGACTTTTCCCGATGGTTCCCGGCGCGAATACGATGCCCCGCTGAGCGGGCTGGAACTGGCCGATTCCATTTCAAGATCCCTTGCCAAGAAGGCGATTGCCATCAAGCGCGATGGCCAGCTCGACGACCTGGCGGCAAAGCTTGATTCTGATTGCGCGGTCGAGATCGTGACCCGCGATTCCGACGAGGCGCTGGAGCTGATCCGCCATGATGCGGCGCATGTCATGGCCGAGGCGGTGCAGAGCCTGTTTCCCGGCACGCAGGTTACCATCGGCCCAGTGATCGAGAACGGGTTTTACTATGACTTTGCCCGCGAGGAGCCGTTCCGCCCCGAGGATCTGGAGAAGATCGAGGCGCAGATGCGCAAGATCGTGCAGAAAAATTCCCCCTTTACGCTTGAAATCTGGGACCGGGACGAGGCCATTGCCTGGTTCAGGGAACGCGGCGAGGATTACAAGGCAGAACTGATAGAGGGACTTCCCGAGGGCGAGGATGTGCGGATTTACAAGCAGGGTGACTGGCTTGACCTGTGCCGTGGGCCGCATCTGCCCTCGACCGCCAAGATCGGCACCTCGTTCAAGCTGCTCAAGCTGGCCGGGGCCTATTGGCGCGGGGATTCGCGCAATCCCATGTTGCAGCGCATTTACGGTACCGCATGGCGCAATGACAATGAGCTGAAAAAGTATCTGCATAATCTTGAAGAGGCCGAAAAACGCGATCACCGCAAGCTTGGCCGCGAGATGGATTTGTTCCATTTCCAGGAGGAAGGACCCGGTTCGGTGTTCTGGCACCCCAAGGGCTGGACGCTGTTCCAGCAGCTTATCGGCTATATGCGCCGCCGCCAGCATGGGGCCGGCTATGTTGAGGTCAACTCGCCCGACATGCTGGACAAGTCCCTCTGGGTGACTTCAGGCCACTGGGAGAAGTTTGGCGAGAACATGTTCACCACCACGACGCCGGATGAGCGCGAATTCGCCCTGAAGCCGATGAACTGTCCGGGGCATGTGCAGATCTTCAAGAATGGCTTGAAGTCTTATCGCGATCTGCCGATGAAAATTGCCGAATTTGGCAAGGTGCATCGTTATGAACCCTCCGGGGCGCTGCATGGTTTGATGCGGGTGCGGCATTTTACGCAGGATGATGCGCATATCTTCTGCGCCGGGGACCAGATCACGGCGGAATGCGTCAAGGTGAATGACCTGATTATCTCGATCTACCGGGATTTCGGATTTGACGATGTACGGGTGAAATTCTCTGACCGGCCGGAAAAACGCGTTGGCTCGGACGAGGTCTGGGACAAGGCGGAAGCAGCGCTCAAGCACGCCATCGACAAGGCGGGGGTCAAATGGACACTCAATCCGGGCGAGGGGGCATTTTATGGCCCCAAGCTGGAATATGTGCTGCGCGACGCCATTGGCCGCGACTGGCAGCTTGGCACCTTGCAGGTTGATCTTAACCTGCCGGGGCGGCTGGGGGCGTTCTATATCACGCCGGAGGGGGAAAAAGAGACCCCGGTCATGTTGCATCAGGCCAATTTCGGTTCACTGGAGCGTTTTACCGGTATCCTGATCGAGCATCATGCGGGGCGCATGCCGTTGTGGCTGGCGCCGGTTCAGGTGGTGGTGGCAACCATCGTCTCGGAAGCTGATGATTATGGCCGCAAGGTTCTTGCCGCGCTCGACAAGGCCGGTATCCGGGCGGAAATTGATATTCGCAACGAGAAGATCAATTACAAGGTGCGCGAGCATTCCCTGGCCAAGGTTCCGGCGATCCTGGTTTGCGGGTTGCGCGAGGCGGAGGAGGGCACCATATCGGTGCGCCGCCTGGGACAGAAATACCAGAAAGTCATGCCGCTCGAAGAGGCCATCGCGGCGCTGGTTGCCGAAGCCACGCCGCCGGATTTGCAGGAAGCGTAACTATTCTTGTGAAATCAGCGAGACCATCTGCTGACCATGATATTCTATGCGGCCAGCAAGCTCCATCTCCAGCAGAACGATTTTCACGGTTGAGGGGGAGGCGCCGCTAAGGCGGATGATTTCGTCGATCTCGACCGGGGCGCTTGTTAGCAGATCCGTGATGCGGTTGCGGGCGTTATCTTCAGGCTCCGGGCTGATTCTTGCCGGTTCGGTCCCGTTCTCTTCAAAACGAGGTGGAGATGGGCTGAACAAGTCCGCTGTGATGGGAGACAAAACCTCAAGGATGTCGGCGGCGGAGCAGGTGAGGGTCGCGCCTTGTTTAATCAAGGCGTTTGTCCCTGCCGCGCGCGGATCGGCGGGGGAGCCGGGGACGGCAAAAACCTCGCGGTTTTGCTCATGCGCCAGGCGGGAGGTGATGAGCGAACCGGAGCGCCTGGCTGCTTCTATGACCAATGTGCCTGCGCTTAACCCCGAGACGATCCGGTTGCGGCGCGGGAAGTCGCGGGCGCGGGGTTTAAACCCAAGTCCCATCTCGCTGACCAGGAGGCCATCTGCGCCGATGCGTTCATAAAGGGGTTTGTTTTCCGGCGGGTAGATAATGTCCAGCCCGCCGGCGAGAACGCTGATCGTACCGCTGTCGAGGCTGGCATGATGTGCGGCTGTATCGATGCCGCGGGCAAGGCCCGATACGATGGTATATCCGGCTTGCGCCATTCCGGCGGCCATGGTGCGGGCGAGTTTTAACCCGATGGCCGAGGCATTGCGGGCGCCGACAATGGCCAGTGCGGGGTTTTGAAAAAGATCCAGGTTGCCCTTTACACATAAAATTGGCGGTGCGCCGTGAATGTGGCGCAGGAGAGGGGGGTAGCCGGTCTCGCCAAGGGCAATGAACCGGGCGCCGATCTTGCGGGCAGCTTTCAACTCGCGTTCAATCTCGCGCTCTGGTGCAATATTGATCTTGCGTCTCATCCCGCCGCGGGCAGAAAGTTCAGGCAGGGCTTCAAGAGCATCCTTGGCGCCGCCATAGCGGTTAATCAGGGTGCAAAAGCTGGCGGGGCCGATATTCTCGCTGCGAATGAGGCGCAGCCAGTCGAAGCGCTGCTCATCATTCAGGCGGATCATTTCCTGGCGCCGATCTTCGATTCCTTTCCCTTCAGGAGCCGGGCGATATTTTCATGATGGGTTGCAAAAATAATGAGGGAGAAAACTGACAAGGCGCCGGAGATCAGGCTGATCTGGAATACACCGGGGGTAAGAGCGCCTGTCACGAGCGGAACAAAGGGGACAACGGTGCTGGCAATGAGGGCGGAAAGCGAGGAATAGCGGAACAAGAATGCGCTGATGAGCCAGACCAGGCAAAAGGCCAGGGCGGCGGGCCAGTACATGCCGACCAGGACGCCGATATAGGTGGCGACCCCCTTGCCGCCCCTGAATTTAAGCCAGACGGGGAAGATATGCCCGATCAGCGCACCAGATCCGGCGGCGATGGCCGGGATGCGGTCGCCGCCATGGGAAAAAAACAGATAGGCGATGATGATGGCAAGCAATCCCTTGAGCATGTCCAGCAAAAGCGTTGCCGCGGCCAGCCCCTTGCGCCCGGTGCGCAGGACATTGGTGGCCCCGGTATTGCCCGAACCAATGGCGCGCACATCTCCCAGCCCCGCCATGCGGGTGAGGATCAGCCCGAAGGGGATGGAGCCGAAAATATAACCGATGAGGAAGAGCGCAAGTAAAAAAGGCAAGGGCAGCATGATATTGGTCCCGGTTCAGGAAAGTTGAAATACGCTAGCGCCACCAACGATGGTGCGCAAGGCCCGGCCCTGAAAACGCTTGTCTTCAAACGGCGTGTTCTTGGATTTTGACTTGAGGGCATCGGCATCCACCTGCCAGGGAAGCTCAAGATCAAACAGGACCAGGTCTGCCGGTGCGCCCGGTTCCATCCGGCCAGTATCGAGTTGAAGGATTTCGGCGGGCGTGGCCGAGACGGCGCGAAGGGCAGTAATAAGCTCCATGCCCTCATTGTGAACCAGGGAAAGCAGGGCGGGCAGAAGCGTTTCAACGCCGATAGCGCCATAAGCGGCTTCTTCAAAGGGGTGGCGCTTGGTGTCCGGGTCCTGGGGGTCATGGGAAGAAACAATGACATCGATGATACCGCTGGCGAGGCCTTCGACAAGCTCCTTGCGGTCTTTTTCACTCCGCAGGGGCGGCGACATTTTGAAAAACGAGCGGTAGGGACCGATGTCGTTTTCGTTCAGCACCAGGTGATTGATGCTGACCCCGCAGGTTACGGGCAGGCCTTTTTGCTTGGCTCCGGCAATGGCTTGCAGGGCATCGGCGCAGGAGACCTGGGCGGCGTGGTAGCGTGCGCCGGTAAGCTCCACGAGGCGCAGGTCACGCTCGACGATAATGGTTTCGGCGGCTGCCGGAATGCCGGGCAGGCCGAGCCGCGTGGCGACGAGTCCTTCATTCATCACCCCGCCCCTTGCCAGATCGGGATCTTCGGTGTGTTGCACCACCAGCGCGCCGAAGTTCTTGGCATAGGTCAACATGCGGCGGAAGAGTTGTGCATCGGTTATGCTCTTGTTGCCATCGGTAAAGGCAATGGCCCCGGCTTCGCTCAACAGGCCGATTTCCGTCATCTCCTTGCCCAAAAGTCCCTTGCTCAGCGCGGCCATGGGGTGAACCCGGACAATCGCGGTGTCGCGGGCGCGCCGGGCGATGAAATCAACCAGCGCCACTTCGTCAATGACCGGGTTTGTATTGGGCATGCAGATCATCGACGTGACGCCGCCAGCAGCGGCGGCCTGCGAGGCGGTGGCGAGGGTTTCGGTATGTTCTGCGCCCGGTTCGCCAGCAAAAACCCGCATGTCGATCAGGCCGGGGCTGAGGATATGACCGCCGCAATCAATGATCCGGGCGTTTCGCGGGGCTGATTTTTCAGTGATATGTGGGCCGATATCGGCAATCATGCCGTTGCGGATCAGCAATCCGCCGGTTTCATCGCGCCCGGTGGCCGGGTCAACGAGACGGGCGTTTACCAGCGCGGTGCGGCCTGATGGTGTGGCGGAAACCTGCATGGTTCAGATCACCTTCTCGGAATTGGGCAGATGATGGCTTAAAGCTTCCAGCACCGCCATACGCACCGCAACGCCCATTTCCACCTGTTCGCGGATCAGGGAACGGGCGTGATCGGCCACCAGCGAGGAGATCTCAACCCCCCGGTTCATGGGGCCGGGGTGCATGACAAGGGCGTCGGGCTTGGCGAGGGCGAGTTTTTCCTGGTCCAGGCCAAAAAAGTGAAAATATTCACGCGGTGAAGGCAAAAATGCGCCGGTCATGCGCTCGGCCTGCAAGCGCAGCATCATCACGATATCACACCCTTGCAGCCCTTCGCGCATATCGGTAAAGGCTTCTGCGCCCAGCTTTTGCGCATCGGCGGGCAAAAGGGTGGCCGGGGCGATAAGACGAATACGTGCACCGAGCGCACCGAGGCACAAGATGTTGGAGCGGGCCACGCGGGAATGGCGGATATCGCCGCAAATGGCGACATTGAGTCCCTCAAAGCCACCCTTGTGGCGCTTGATGGTGAGGGCATCGAGCAGGGCTTGCGTGGGGTGTTCATGCGCGCCGTCCCCGGCATTGATGACCGAGCAGCCGACCTTTTGCGCCAGAAGCTCGACTGCGCCGGCGGAATGATGCCGCACGACCAGCAGATCCGGGTGCATGGCATTGAGGGTCATGGCGGTGTCGATGAGGGTTTCGCCCTTTTTCACCGAGGAGGTGCGCACTGACATGTTGACCACATCGGCGCCAAGGCGTTTGCCGGCCAGCTCAAAAGAGCTTTGGGTGCGGGTGGAGCTTTCAAAAAACAGGTTGATCTGGGTGCGGCCGCGCAGGGTGTCGCGTTTTTTGTCAACTTGCTGGTTGAGCTTGACGTATTTTTCGGAAAGATCAAGTAATTGCTTGATATCACTGGCGGAAATGCCGCGAATTCCGAGCAGGTGCCGGTGGGGGAATGCAGATCCCTTATGAGAAGCATGTGGTGTCATTAAAAATTACCTTATATGCGCATGCCCGGGATGCAGCAAGGAGATTCTTAATGTCCGGCCAACCATAAAATGGCCGGCATGGTGATGATGGCGGCCAGCACCTGCGCGGTGATGATATTGGCCATGAGGGCCGCGTCCCCGCCCATCTGGCGGGCCAGTACGTAAGATGATGCGGCGGTGGGAACGGCGGCGGCGATCATCGCCACGGTGCGGGCCAGCCCGTCCATGCCAAAAAGCGAGGCGGAGAAATACATCAGGAGCGGCATGGCGATAAGACGCAGGATCACCCCAAGGGCAACCATCAGGTTATCCTTGAAATCCAGCGAAAACTGCAATCCGGCGCCCACGGTGAGAAGCCCCAATCCAAGCCCGCCACCGCCGAGGATATCAAGAAAGCTGTAGGCGACCCTGGGAATGCCAAGGCCGGTGAAATTGAGGGTGAGGCCAAAAGCGCAGGCAGAAATGAACGGGTTTCGCAGGATCTGGAGGGCGAGCCTGCGGAAGGAAAAGCTCTGCCCGGCGAAGATGGACAGGACGACGACATTCACGAAATTGAGAAAGGGAACAAAGATGGCGATAGTGAGCGCGATATAGGTGAGGCCCGGATCTGCGTAAAGCAGACCGGTCACCGCCAGGGCCACGAACCCGTGCCAGCGGGTGACGCCTTGAAAGAGCGAGGTAAAAGCGGCTCCTGATATGCCTTTGGCTTTCAGGAGGGGGCGCAAAACCATCAGGATCGTGGTCATGATGATAACGGTGCTAATCAGCGTTGCCGAATAGCTGGAGATGGAGACCCTTGACAGATCGGCGGTGGAGAGGGTTTTGACGAGCAGGGCCGGGTAGAGAATGAAATAGCAAAGCTCGGCCAGCCCTTTCCATGCCTCTTCACCCATGGGGCCGCGGCGCTTGAGGATGGCGCCCAGGATAATGAGGGCAAAAACCGGGAACAGGGCTTCAAAGACCGCGATCATGGGGATCCCCGGAGCGAGTCAAGTACGCCTTGCAGGATGTAGGCGGCGGCCATCTTATCGACGAGTTCGGCGCGGCGTTTGCGGCTGCGATCAGCTTCCAGGAGGGTGCGGGTGACGGCCACGGTGGAGAGGCGTTCGTCCCAGAAGACGGTGGGGATGTCACTAATTCTGGCGATGTTACGGGCAAAAGCGCGGGTGGACTGGACGCGCGGGCCCTCGGAGCCGTCCATGTTGAGCGGAAGACCCAGAACGAATGCGCCGATGGCATGTTCTTCGGCTATGGCGAGGAGGGTTTGCGAATCCTTGGCGAATTTGCTGCGGCGGATGGTTTGCAGCGGCGTGGCGATGCTCAAGGAGGTGTCGGAAAGCGCAAGGCCGATGGTTTTTGATCCAAGGTCAAGCCCTAAAATCCTCTGGCCCGGAAGCAGGCGGGTTTTCATTTCCGCCGGTGAGATATCGTTGCGTGCGCTCATAGGATCGCGGATAAGTGGGCGCGGCAATAATGTCAATGCCACCGGGATGTTTTTGTGTAATACTCGATTTTGCCGGGTAAGTCTGTTGAAGGAATGGTTAGCATGAGTGAAATGTCGGAAATTTTCGGGCCTGAAATTGCAGATATCATGGCCAGGGAAGGCAAGGAGGTGAACGCACCGGCAGGGACTACCTTGTTTGAACCGGGGGGCGAATGCGCCATGTTTCTTGTTGTCATGGAGGGGCAGGTGAGGGTGCAGATGCTGGCCGAATCCGGGCGGGAAATCGTACTTTACCGGGTGTTTCCAGGGGAGACTTGCGTGTTGACAACTTCTTGCCTGCTGGCCCATTCGGCCTATCGCGCCGAAGGGATTGCGGAGACGGATATTCGGG
Source organism: uncultured Hyphomicrobiales bacterium (assembly GCA_964533415.1). Classification (GTDB taxonomy): domain Bacteria; phylum Pseudomonadota; class Alphaproteobacteria; order Rhizobiales; family BM303; genus BM303. The sequence continues at coordinate 5,739 of CAZHLV010000007.1, read as the reverse complement.
CCTTGACGCTTTCGGCGGATGCGTTTCGTAAATTGCTCAAGGAGTCCGATGTTTTCCGGCAGTTTGTTTTTGCTACCTATGGGAAACGCTTTTCGGATCTGATGGAACTGATCGAGGAAGTCGTGTTCCGGCGGATTGATATCCGGTTGGCGAAGTACTTGCTCAAATACACCGATGAATCAGGTTGTCTGCAACAGACTCACCAGGAACTGGCGGTGGAACTGGGAACGGCCCGCGAGGTCATCAGCCGCCAGTTGAAGGAGTTTGAACGCCGGGGCTGGGTCTCCTTGTCCCGCGGGAGGATTGCTCTGGAAAAATGCGGATATTTGCGGACCTTGTCGGAATCTTGAAAAAATTGTGATGATATCACCGACAAAAGCGGGGTTTTCTGACATGATTTGCGCATTAGAAGCAGAATAAAGAACCTGAGGCAGGTTCCAAGGAGAACGTGATGTCAATTAATGAAGGCGGTATTGATCGCATCTTGAGAATCGTTGTCGGGCTGGCCCTGATCGCGATTGTATTTGTTGGCCCCAAGACACCTTTTGGCTGGATTGGCGTGGTGCCGTTGCTGACGGGGCTGATTGGCTGGTGTCCGGCCTATATGCTGTTCGGGATCAAGACCTGCAGGGTTAAAAATTCCAAATAGCCTCTTGCCAGAGTTTGCATGTTTACAGTTAAAGGCCTTCGTCCGAGAGAACCGGACGGGGGCTTTTTTCTGTTTGTGGGAATCAGACTTTGACATCTGTTTTTAACCGGCTAATCTTGTAGAGGGGAGGGATGGCCATATGAGGCGCCCTCAAAACAAGAAAACGTTTTTAGGGAGACATACAAGATGTTCCACTTCAGAACTCTGGCCTATGGTGTTGCAGCAACAGTGTTGCTGGGAAGCACGGCCATGGCTGAAACCATTACGCTGGGTGCTGCGATCTCGCTGACCGGGAAATATTCCACCAATGGTCAGCATACCCAGAATGGTTATAACCTGGCCGCCAAGATCATTAATGAGAAGGGCGGCGTGAAAATTGGCGGTAAGAGCTATACGCTGGCCATTAAATATTATGACGATGAATCCACCCCGGCGCGCGGTGGCGAACTGGCTGAACGCTTGATCGTGCAGGATAAAGTCAAGTTTTTGCTTGGCCCATACAGTTCCGGATTGACCAAGGCAATCGCGCCGGTAACCGAAAAGCATAAAGTTCCCATGGTGGAGGGGAATGGCGCCTCGCGTTCGCTGTTTACCAAGGGCTATAAATACCTGTTTGCGGTGCTTTCCACTTCCGAGCAGTATCTGGCCAGCTCGGTGGCGCTGGCGGCGGAAAAGGCCGGGGCCATGGGCAAGAAGGCCAATGAGATCAAGATTGCCATGGCCTTTGAGAATGATCCATTTTCGCAGGACATCCGCGCCGGCGTAATGGACGATGCCAAGAAATTCGGCATGAAGATCATCATTGATGACAAGCTCCCAAAAGAGCTCAACGACATGTCGGCGACCCTGACCAAGGTCAAGGCGCTCCGGCCTGATATCCTGATCGTTTCAGGCCACGCCAAGGGCGCGGCCACCGCAACGCGCCAGATCGACGAGATGAAGGTTGATATTCCCATGGTCGCCATGACCCATTGCGATTCGGCCAAGATCATCAAGAAATTTGGCAAGGCGGCGGGTTATACGCTGTGTGCGTCCCAATGGGCGCCGACGCTGACCTACAAGGATGATTATTTTGGCTCGGCGGGTGATTATGCGGCCCTGTTCAAGAAAACCTATGGTTATGCACCGCCTTACCAGGCGGCGGAATCCACCGCTGCGGTCTTGACCTTCGTCGATGCTTTCAAGCGGGCCGGTTCGCTGGATCAGGCCAAGGTGCGTGACGCGCTGGCGGCAACCGACATGCAGACCTTCTACGGCAATATCAAGTTTGATGAAACCGGCAAGAATATTGCCAAGCCGATGGTTCTCTTCCAGGTTCTCGAAGGCAAGTTCCAGGTGGTTGCGCCGACGAAATGGGCTGCGGCCAAGGCTGTTATTCCCCGTCCCAAATGGTCTGAGCGCTAGAAAGACAATACCAACACTGCGCATCTTCGCCCTCTCCCATGTGGAGGGCGGGGCTGTGCGCATGGGGAAATCTGTATTCGGCAGGAGGGAATGCTTGTGGATAACTTAGCCCTGCTTGTTCAGGCGCCATCGCTGAATGTCCAGCTTTTACTGGACGGGCTTTGGGTCGGGGCCATCTTTGCACTGGCCGCTTATGGCATGGCGCTGGTCTGGGGGGTGATGAATATCATCAATGTGGCCCAGGGCGAGTTTGTCATGCTGGGCGGCTTTGTGACAGTCACCCTGGTGGAGTTCGGCTTGCATCCGATCTTCGGGGTTCCAGCGGCGGCGGTGGTTTTGTTTCTCGTGGGTTGGCTGCTTTACCGGACGGTGATCTTTCGAATCGTGGAAGGGGACCTGTTTATTTCGTTGCTGGCGACGTTTGGCATTTCGATCCTGTTGCAGCAATTGATGAACCAGGTTTTCGGCGCGGATGTGCGCACCGCCCAGAGTGGTTTTGGCACCTATTTCATGCTTGACGACATGGTGACGGTGGCGGGGATCCGGGCGGTTTCTTTTGTTCTGGCCTTTGCCATTGGTATTGCGCTGGTGATCTTCTTCAAGAATTCGCGGCTTGGGCAGGCCATCCGCGCCACGGCGCAAAATGCCCGTGCAGCGCGGATCCTGGGCATTGATACCGACAAGGTTTACGCCTGGACCTATGCGCTCAATGCCGCCATATGCGGCGCGGCGGGGGCGCTGGTGGTAATGGCGTTCACCATTCATCCTTATGCCGGGCTTCCCTATACCATCCGTTCTTTCATGATCGTGATCGTGGCCGGTCTGGGTAATCTTGTCGGGGTGATCGTGGCCGGGCTTGGTCTTGGTGCGGCGGAGAACTTTGCCGGTTTCATTCTCGGGGCCGAGTACCAGCTTGCCTTTGTCTTCCTGCTTCTCGTGGTGGTGCTGCTATGGCGTAATTACTGGCTCGGGCGCAAGCGGGAGTATCTCAAATGAATGAGAGGCAACGCAATATTGCCCTGTTTCTTGGGCTTGCGGTGATCGGCCTTGCCGCTCCATTCCTTTTCCCCGGTTACATGACGCAGATTACCAAGCTGTGGATCTTTGTCGTGCTGGCCCTGACCTGGGATTTCGTGGGCGGGCAGATGGGGTATAACTCGTTCGGGAACATCATCTTTTTTGGCATTGGCATGTATGCCTGCGCAACCACGCAGGTGGGGCTGTTTTATCCGGTGGGTGAATATACCGCTGCCAAGGGCGGAGGAGTGGAGTTCATCTTCGATGCAGCCCAGTTTTTTCAGGGGCTGATGGCCGGTTTGCCCCTGGGGGGGATAGTCGCAGCGGCCTTCGCCATCGTGATCGGGGCCGCCGTGCTGGGGATGCGGGGGCATTATTTTGCCATCTGCACGCTTGGCCTTGGCATAGCCGCGGGCGAGATCGCGGCTGGCTGGGAATGGCTCGGAGCAGGCTCGGGCATGACTACGCCAGAGCCGCCAGACGGGATCAATACCGGGCTTTTGTATTATTTCCTCTCGCTGGGGCTGGCGGGGATCACCTTCATGGTTCTGGGCTGGTTGCTGGCCTCGCGTTTCGGGCTGGCGATAAACGCCATTCGCGATGATGAGGACAAGGCCGAATCCATGGGGCATAACACCATCCGGGTGAAGGTGATTGCCTGGACGGTATCGGCTTTTTTCCTCGGGATTGCGGGCGGTATTTATGGCAATGTCAGCAAGTTTATCGATCCGATCGATGTGGCGTTTTCCGGTGCGGAACTTGGCGTGTGGATGATCCTCATGGCGATTCTGGGCGGTAAGGGCACCATATGGGGGCCGGTTCTGGGCGCGGTCGTGTTCCAGATCACCAAGGAGTTGTTCTGGACCTATCTTCTGGGCTGGCAACGGGTGGCGCTGGGATTATTGATCGTTCTTATCGTGGTGTTCTTCCCGCAAGGGATATTGGGCTGGATCCGCGAACGGTTCCCCGAGCGCTTTGGCCAGCGGTTGGATTTGAAAAGAAAGGAAGGCTAGGGATGGCGATGCTTAGCGTTCAGAACGTTTCCAAATCCTTCGGCGGGGTGCGGGCCAACCGGAATATCTCCCTGGATGTGCCGGAAGGCTCTATCGTGGGGCTGATCGGGCCAAATGGCTCGGGCAAGACCACCTTGTTCAATTCGGTCGTCGGCTATCATCCGATTGATGAAGGCTCGATTACCTTCAAGGGGAACGAGATTTCGAAGTTGCGGGTGGCGTCGATTGCCCGCCTGGGGTTGCTGCGCACTTTTCAGCAAACCCGGATTTACGGCAAGATGAGTTGTGTCGAGAACATGCTGATTAGCCGTTCGGAGCGCAATTCAAGGTTTTTTGATATCTTCAAAAGCCGTTCATCCGAGGCGGTTGAAGAGGGGGAGAACCTGCTGAATTTCGTCGGGCTGTATTCCAAGCGCCACCTCATGGCGGGGGATTTGTCCTTTGGGCAGCAAAAATTGCTGGAGTTTGCCATGGCGCTGATGAACAAGCCCGATATGCTGATGCTTGATGAGCCCACGGCAGGGATCAACCCGACCCTCATCAACGGGCTGATTGACCGTTTGAAGCGGGCCAATGCCGAATTCGGCATTACGCTGTTCGTGATTGAGCATAACATGCGGGTGATTATGAATCTGGCGGATCATATTTACTGCCTCGCCCATGGTGAAATGCTGGCCGAGGGGGTGCCCGAGACCATTCAGAATGATGAACGCGTGATCGATGCGTATCTGGGGGGACATTGATGAGCAATCCGGGACCAGGAGAAACAGGCAAGAAAAGATCGAGGATCAGTGGTTATGCCGATGGTGATGTCTCCAGCGTCATCTCTGTTGATGACGTTGCCCGCGAGGCGGAAAAGATCGCTGAAAATGCCCCGACGATCGCCGGGCTTGAGGGGTTGGCGGGGGATGAGATTCATGTCTCTATTGAAAACTTGCGGGCCGGTTACGGGCGCATGGAAATCTTGCATGAGTTCAATTTACGGATTGGCAAGGGGCAATCCTTGTGCCTGATCGGTCCCAACGGGGCGGGCAAGTCCACGGTTTTGCATTCGATCTTCGGGTTTACCAATATCATGGGCGGCTCTATCCGTGTGAGCGGGCGAGATGTGACTAACCAGAGCGCCACGCAAAAGCTCCAAACGGCTGGTATTGCCTATATCTTGCAGGATAACTCGGTGTTTCCGGATATGAGCGTTGAGGAAAATCTCTGGATGGGCGGATTCTTGATGAACAAGCCCGCCGAGGCGCGGCGCGCGGCAGAGCGGGTGTTCGATAAATACAAGCGGCTGGCCGAGCGGCGCAAGCAACCGGCCAAGGTGCTTTCGGGCGGCGAGCGGCGTTTGCTGGAAATCTCGCGCGCCCTGGTGATGGAACCGGAAATTTTGCTTGTGGATGAGCCGTCCATTGGGCTTGAACCGCGTTTTATTGATGCGGTGTTTGAGATACTTGATGATTTGCAGCGCAATGAAGGCAAGACCATCATCATGGTGGAGCAAAACGCCAAGAAGGGCCTTGAGTTTTCCGATATCGGTTATGTTCTGGTCTCGGGCCAGCTGGCCAAGGCGGGGCCGGGCAAGGAACTGCTGGAAGACCCGGAAGTCGGGCGTTTGTTCCTTGGCGGATAATTGAGCCTTAAGCGCGCCGGTAGGCAGCC
>CAZHLV010000006.1:0-5527 GCA_964533415.1 uncultured Hyphomicrobiales bacterium | reverse complement strand
GAATGAGCGGCCATAATTGGATAGCTTGTCATATAGCCAGCCAATCCAGAACCGGCCTGACGTTTTGCCCCATGGCCGGTCATGCCAGAAGCGGCGGCAGCGCTGCTCCTGCGCGAAGAACTCCATCTCGTTCTGATAATCCTTTGCCTCGCTGGCCATCTTGGAAAGGGCGCGATATTTTCGTGTTTCATCCGCTGCCCTTGCCAATGGCCAGTCGATATAGATGTGGGGGCGAATATCACGCGAATGATCTTTCTCATTCTTTGCATGAAACCGCCATTCCCGCCTTTTTAGCGGTCCGGCAACTTTCATATCATCCAGCACCGGCGGGGCATGAAACGCGGTCTCGTTGAAATCGGGAACCTGTTCAAAACGGGTTTCAAACAGATTGAATGATTTCTCACTGGTAATCGAAGAAAAATCCGCTGCTTTCCTGAATATGGCATTTTTGAAGGATACAGGTTTTTCAAAATGGGCGAGATTGAAGTTCGCAACCCCGCGAAACTGCGAGGACCCGAAGTCCGCAACCCCGCGAAACTGCGAGGACCGGAAGGACGCAGCCCCGCGAAACCGCGAGGCTCCGAAGTTCGCAACCCCGCGAAACCGCGAGGACCAGAAGTTCGCAGCCCCGCAAAACCGCGAGGACCCGAAGGACGCATCCCCGCGAAACTGCGAGAACCAGAAGTGCGCAGCCCCGCAATCAAATATGGTATTTGAGAATGTTACATCAGCGGGAAAAATGAACTCGCTAAAGTCCACATTCTCTCCATCAACAAGAATTGATTTGCGGGTTTGCTTTTTCCGGTCTTTAATTTCTCCAACCTCAGGCTGGCCATTAGCGCGCAGCCTGAGGTTGGAGAAATCAGCCCCGGCCCTGTCGAGCCAGTTCCGTGTGGTTTTGTTTTTCCCTTTGGTTTCGCCAAAAACCCCTTTTTCAGCCTGCCATTTCCCGCTCTCCTCCAGTTCCTTGCGCTCGGCCAGCATTTTTTTGGCCCATTCGTTCCAGGCCTCCTTGCCCTGCTGCCACAGTTTTATGCTCTCATCGCGGTTCATGATTTGAAGGGGATATGATTTGAGGAGGAATGTCAAATATTCCGGCTTGTTCGGGCTGTGGTTTTATTTGCCGCACCGGCCAATGTTCGTCACCCCTGTTTTTCTTCGTCACCCCTGCTTTTTTTCGTCACCCCTGCGAAGGCAGGGGTCCAAACCGGATTCGCAAATTGCCGAAAGTCTGTATTGGATTCCTGCCTTCGCAGGAATGACGAGAGGGGGGGCAGGAATGACGAGAGGGGGGCAGAATGACAAGAGGGGGGGGCAGGAATGACGAGGGCGTTTTCATCAGTCAGAAAAGCTTTTGAAAATACTCAGATTATGTTCGTCATTAACATTATGAATCTAAACAACACAAAATGTCTGGATTTTTACAACGTGAAATGTAATATACCCCAGTCAACTTTATTATCAAATTCAGGTCATCTGACAATCAGTTCCGTTGCGGCAAAATGTCGTAGCTGATATGGATGTTCGAAGATGACAAAACCGGGTGCCTTGCGTTGGGTATCAGGAGTAAAACGGGAGGTATAACATGGCGCATGTTGTTGTTTTGGGGGCTGGTCTGGGCGGCTCCATTCAGGCTTTTGAGCTTCGTGAGACCCTGGGAAGTTCTCACAAGGTTACGTGTATCTCGAACAAATCCTATTTTCAGTTTACACCGTCAAACCCCTGGGCCGGGGTGGGCTGGCGCAAGAAGGAAGAGATTACGGTTGAGCTTGAAGCGCCCATGACGCGGCGCGGGATTGATTTTATTTGCGATCCGGCGAAGAAACTTGACCCTGAGAATAACAGGATCGAACTGGAAAGCGGTAAAACGGTTGACTATGATTATCTGGTCATCGCTACCGGGCCGGATCTCGCCTTCGATGAGATCGAGGGTTTTGGACCGGAAAAGCTGACAAGCTCGGTTTGCTCCATTGAACATGCACAGGGCTCCAATGATGCGTGGGAGAAATTCTGCGCCGATCCGGGGCCGATCGTGGTTGGCGCGGTGCAGGGGGCGTCGTGCTATGGTCCGGCTTATGAATATGCCATGATTATTGATACCGATCTGCGCCGCCGGAAAATCCGCGACAAGGTGCCGATGACTTTCGTGACCTCGGAGCCACATATCGGTCATCTGGGCCTCGGCGGTGTGGGGGATACCAAGGGGATGCTGGAGTCGATCCTGCGCGATCGTGACATCAAGTGGGTTATCAATTCCAAGGTGGACAAGTTCGAGGACGGCAAGGTTCATTTCACGGAAGTAAATGAAGACGGTTCGGAAAAGCAAAAGCATGAGGAGCCGTTCAAATATGCCATGATGCTTCCCGCCTTCCGCGGCATTCCGGCGCTGATGGGCATCGAGGGGCTGGTCAATCCGCGCGGTTTCGTCATCACCGACGAGTATCAGCGTAACCCGAAATACCAGAACATCTTTGCCATTGGCGTGTGTATCGCCATTGCGCCGCCGGCGGCAACCCCGGTGCCTTGCGGTGTGCCCAAGACCGGCTTCATGATCGAGTCCATGGTTACCGCCACGGCAAACAATATCCCGCTTGTCGTGGCTGGCAAGCAGCCGCGCCACACGCCGACATGGAACGCGCTGTGCCTGGCGGACTTTGGCGACCGGGGCGTGGCGTTTCTTGCCATGCCGCAGATTCCGCCGCGCAACTTCACCTGGGCCTCAAAGGGGCGCTGGGTGCATTGGGGCAAGCTGCTGTTCGAATGGTATTTCCTGCGCAAGATCCGCAAGGGTGTCAGCGAGCCGTGGTATGAGAAGTTCATCATGAACATGCTGAAAGTTACCAAAATCAAGGATTAAGGTCCGTTTTTTGATAATTTGAATCTGAAGAACGTCGATCCGGGATAAACGGATCGGCGTTTTTTATTTATCGTCCTGAACCGAGAGCCAGGCGAGGATGTCATCGATCTCGCCGGTCCCGAAGCTCTTGAATATGGCGGCGTCTTCGGGGCTGTCATGAAGGCGTTTACCGAGGCTGAATTTCCTGATCTGGCGCTTGATGTAACCGCTATGCTGGCCGGTGAGCGGGGGGATGATTCGCTCGCGGTTTCCTTCTCCCTTCTTGCCGTGACAGCCGGCGCATTCGCGCCCATAGAGCCGCCCGCCGGCGATGATGTTGCCGGGGTAGCGGGCGACATTGAGCATCTGGGAGGCCTTTCTCAGGCGATTGAGGGCGTTGAATTTTTTCTCGTTCACCGGGGGGAGCTTTGAGGGCAGCTTGATGTTCTCAAGATAGGCTGAAATCAAAAGCACATCTTCTTCGGGCAGCTCGCGTTCGGTTGCGTAGGGGAACATCGGGATGTTCAGGCGCTTCTTGGACTTGAAATGCCGGAGCTGGGCGGCGATATAGCGGGCGTCCAGCCCGGCCAGGCGCGGATAGGTGCCATCGGCCTTGCCCTGCCCAAACTCACCGTGGCAGGGGGTGCAGGTCATGTTGATCTCGTCGGCATATTCCATGTCGAGATCTGCTTTTTCGGCCTTTGCGACCTTTTTCTCCTGTTCAGGCAGGCGGTGGGCGATGCCCTTGTGGCAGTCAATGCAGGTTTTTTTCTCCGCAATGGCGGTTTTGTGAATCCGGGCGGCAAAGCGGGCCTGTTTGCTCCAGTCGATCTTGTCGAAGTTGTGACAGGAGCGGCAGGTGGCCGAATCCGTGGCTTTCAGGAAATCCCAGACCCGGCTGGCCATTTCAAGGCGGCGGGCTTCGAATTTTTCAGGCGTGTTGATGGTGCCCAGCAGCCAGTGCCAGACATCTTTTGAGGCCTTGATCTTGGCGATCAGCTTGGGGCCCCAGGCCTTGGGGACATGGCAGTCGGAGCAAATCGCCTGAACGCCGGAACCATTTGTATAATGGGCGGTATGGCGGTAATCCTGATAGACGGTGCTTTGCATTTCATGGCAGGAGATGCAAAAGCCAAGCGTGTTCGTGCGCTCCACAACGGCGATGAAGCTGCCGGTCAGGAGAACGCCAAGGCCGATCAGGGCGGGGATGAGAAGAATTGCGCGTTTCATTTGAGGCCCCTTTTATGCAATTCTCACCTTAAAAGGAATCAAAAATGCATATTTGTGAATGATTTTTGGGGATAAGGTTTTATGAAGCGCCAATTTGTAACTCTGGATGTCTTTACCGATAAAAAACTGGCGGGTAATCCGCTGGCCGTGGTTCTTGATGCCCAAGGGCTTGACACGGCCCAGATGCAGGCCATTGCGCGCGAGTTTAACCTGTCTGAAACGGTCTTTGTTCTTGCGCCGGACAACCCGGCCCATAGTGCAAAACTGCGAATCTTTACGCCGGGGGCGGAATTGCCATTTGCCGGGCACCCGACAGTTGGCGCGGCGGTTTTGCTGGCTGTGCGCAAGGTTGCTTCGCCCGAAACCGAACAGGATGCGATTATCGTGCTTGAGGAAAATATCGGCGCGGTTCGGGTGGGCGTCAGGCTCCGTCCCGGCAAGGCGCCGTTTGCCGAGTTTGATCTTCCCGCCCTGTCTGAAAATATCGGTAATGCACCGGGACGTGACAGGTTATGCACGGCGCTGGAGCTTACCCATGGCGAGATCGGGTTTGAAAACCACAAGCCTTCCCTGTGGTCGGCCGGTATGCCGTTTGTTTTTGTGCCGGTGCGCGATCTTGAAACGGTTGCCAAGGTAAAGCTGAATCTGGCGGTGTGGAATGATTGCCTGAAAGGCTATTGCGGGGAAGTGTTTGTCTATTGCCGAGAGAGTGTGCATCAGGGGAACCATTTCCATGGCCGCATGTTTGCGCCGGGTATCGGGGTTCTGGAAGATGCGGCCACGGGGGCAGCAGCGGCGGCGTTTTCGGGTGTTATCCAGCATTTTGATGATCTTCCCGCCGGCATACACCGGTTTCATGTTGAACAGGGCTACGAGATGGGGCGGCCAAGCCGGATTGATATCGAGATTGAAACAGCAAATGGCAAGGTTCACGCGGCGCGGGTCGGCGGACACGCGGTTTTTGTCAGCGAGGGGGTGCTGGAGATATAGTTTTTCTCGGGCGAGTGAGGCTGGCGGCTTTCCGGGCGGGTGTTGTCAGGCTTGTGGACGGGGGATATGACTGGTGAGGAGAGTCATTTTGAAACACTATGATGCATTGTGTTTCAGTTATTGAGTGACCTTTTTAAAGGTAGATACCGTTATCTCTTGCAATAATACGGCAGGTAAGTCACATGACAATAATTGGAATAATTGACGGTGAGCGACTGAAAAATATCCCCAAGAGGCATCACGCTGAGCATGAATTCTGCTTCCATCTACAGAACTTGATGGCTGACCTTCTTGTTGAAGCCGAGACAGTCAAAGCCAGCAATTTCTCTTTTTCACTGGAGACTGAGGAGGATGTGGACCTGCTTAATGATAGCGGTCATATATTAGACTTCTTGGCGAAAAGTGGGCGAGGCGAAATTGAACGGCGAACTGTAATAACTCACATCACTAATGCACTTTTTTCTGATATGC
>CAZHLV010000005.1:0-7574 GCA_964533415.1 uncultured Hyphomicrobiales bacterium | reverse complement strand
CGCCTGCTGACCCAACGGTTCCCGGATGATTTTTCGGTCATGCTGGTGGGGGTGGATGCAAGGGGCGACCTGGAGCCGGGCAAGGCGGTGAAAATCAAGACCGGCGGGCGCGAGATCGATTTCTTGCCGGTGCTGCATTTTACCGATGAAATGGCGGCGGAAGCGGCCACCCGCATCACCGGCTCGCTCACCTTCCGCTTTACGCTGGCGTTGCTGCGCCATTACCGCGCCATTCGAAAGCTGGCGGGCAAGGGGCCGGTTTCAGCGGATTTGCAGCGCTTTGAATTTGCTCCGGTAGCAAAACTCCTCTCCATGCCCTTCATGATGGAGGTGCATGGCGAGGGCGGCAAGGACGACAAGATGGATTCGCTCATCAAGAAGCACTGGCGCATCTACAAGATGGGCGAGGCGCTGGGGCTGAGACTGGCGACCCGGGCGCTGTGCGTGACCCCGGCGCGGGTGGTTTCGGTTTCCGAAGACTATCCGGCGGTTGCGAAAAAGATCGAGTTCATGAGCGTTTCGGTGGACACGGATATTTTTGCCCCCCGGCCCTTTGATGTGAGCGATGACATTTTGCGGATCGTCTATGCCGGGCGGCTTGACGAGTTCAAGGATCCGCCGATGATGTTTTCGGTCATTGCCGGGCTGCGCAAGGCGCTGGCGGGCCGGGTGGAGTTTCATTACGTGGGAACAACCGATCCTTACCGGTTTGAAGAATTTGCCGAAATTGAAGATGTCACCATCCGGCACGGCTTTCAGGATATGCAAGGGGTTGCGCGCATCATGTCGAGGGCCCATGCCGGAATCCTGACCTCCTATTTTGAAGGGCTGCCCTGTTTCATGATGGAAACTCTCGCCTGTGGCCGCCCGCTGGGGGTGTTGCACCTGCCGCAATTTGAAATCCGGCTGCCCGATTACGCGCCGCTTATTATCGAGGGCAAGAGCGGGGTGATGAGCCAGCGCCTTGAGGACCGGGAAGAAACCGCGGCAAGGCTGGTGGAAAAATTCATGCAGCTGTGGCGCGATATCAAGGCCGGGAACTATGATCCGCAAGAGGTGCGCGGCCATGTGGAACCCTATTCCATCAACGTGCAGTTGCCGCGCCTGTTCGCCCGCCACCGGGAAATGCAGGCAGAGCGTTTTCAGGGCTGCCGGGATACTTCTTCGAGCACTTCTTCAATCAGCGTTTCATAGGCCTTGCAGCCATTTCGTGCGGAAAATTCCGCCGCCCTCTGGCGGCGCGGCCCCGGCTCTCCGGGGTCGGCCAGAGCGGCATCAAGCGCCTTTGCCATGGCCCCGGCCTGCCCGCGCGGTATGAGCGTTCCGAACCGGCCATCTTGCAGGATTTCGCGCGGACCGGCGCAATCGGTGGCCACGACGGGCAGACCATGAGCCAGGGCCTCGACCACCACATTGCCAAAGGATTCGGTATCTGAAGGAACGGCAAGGCACCTGGCCTTGCCATACCATTCTTCCGGCGCGGCGCAATAGCCGGGCATGGAAATCCCTTGCTCCAGCCCAAGCCGGGCGATCTGCGCCTGCAATGCGGCGCGTTCGGGGCCCTCGCCCAGAATGACGATTTCCGCCGACCTGGTCGTCATGAGTCCCGCAGCCTCTATCAGCAGGGCAAGGTTCTTTTCCCTTGACAGCCGGCCCACGGCGAGGATCAGCCTGTCGCGCCGGGCAAGTTCGGCTTTCGAGATTTCAAGATTTCGAGAAGCAATATCCACCGGGTTGTATATGCGGATTGTGCGGTGCGGCGCGGCGCGCCACCGGGTGATGAGAGACGCCTTCAGCCCGTCAGAAACCGCGATGGTGCGCGCCGCCATGCGGCTGAGAATCGGCAGGGATATACAAGAAATCCAGCTCAACCGCCCGGTGCGGTATTCTTCAAAGCCGTGATAGGCGATGAGCACCGGCATCGTGCTCCGCGCCAGCAGCCGCGCGGCAAGGATCTTGACATTCGAGCCGGCGATGGCGGAAAGCGCAATATCGGGCCGCTCGCGTTTCATCAGTCCCGCCAGCGCCCGGATATTGGCCAGATGCCCCTGCCCCAGAGGCTCCACCCTTACCCGTTCGTCAAGATCCGGGGCATTTGGCCCCGCGGCAAAATCAACCGCCAGAATGACCTCATGGCCCTCACCCGCAAAATACGAGGCCAGCAATGCCCAGACCCGCTCGGCCCCGCCATCGACCAGGCCGGGCATGTAGAACAGCAGTTTGCGCTTTGGTGACGATTTGAGAGTACCGGTTTTCATATAACGCTCGGATTGACAGGGTTTATCAACCTATCCGCATTATTCTTAAACTGCAACGGCAGGACCCTTTTCAACAGATGAAGTCCGCAATCCCGGACTGGATAAATCCATGCGCAGAAAAACCATCCTGATCCTGATAAACCCGGCACGGTTCTGGCGCTGGCAGAAATGGGTGGCGGAGGCCCTGGACGGGGATTTTGAAATCTCATTTGGCCGGGTTGAAAACGCCCCCGCCCTGCCTGCCGGGTTGCGGCTTTTATTCTCGCTGGAAAAACTGCTTTATGGCGGCGGCGATGAGCGCGGATGCGATCTTTTGCCGGGGGGGGATATTCCCTCCCTCGCCGCTACAGCAGACAAGGCGGAGCTGGTGATCGATTTTTCCGGAACCCGTGACAGGCCGGCAGGTTGCAAGACCATTGTCCCGGCCTTTGATGGTATTGCCGGTGACATGGGGGCGGTATCGGCGTTGCTGGAGCACCGGCTGCCGGAACTTGGCATGTTTCACGAAGCGGGATATTCGCGGCTGGGGCTGAGCGCCAATGAGGAACCGCTGGTGCTTGTCCGCGGGCTTGACCAGGTGTTTTCGCGCATGGCCGGGCTGCTGCCGGATTTTGTCCGGGGCCGATGCCGCGGGCAGATCGAGAAAAAACCGCAAGGTTCAGTTCCGCCGGTTGGCGCGGCGGCGCTGGGCTTTGGGCTTTCAACCTTGAGCCGCAAGATCAGCGCGCGGCTGAGGCGGCTGAGCGTGGAGGCGCCGCGCTGGGCGGTTGGCTGGCGGCGGATCAAGGGAGATGCGGCGTATCAGACCCTGAGCGTTTCACCGGATGATTTTACCCGTTTTCGTGATGACGGGCAGCGCTATTTCGCCGATCCGTTCGTGTTTGTCCATGCGGGGAAAACGCATGTATTTTGCGAGGAATACCCTTTTGCCACCGGGCGCGGCCTGATCTCGGCATTCACCATTGAGGCCGATGGCCGCGCCTCGCCGGCAAGACCGGTCCTGGAACGGCCTTACCATCTTTCCTACCCCTTTGTTTTTGCCCATGGGGGAGAGATCTGGATGATCCCGGAAAGCTCGGCCAGCCGGACGCTGGAGCTTTACAGGGCGGTTGAATTTCCCGGCAAATGGGTACTGGAGCGCGAGTTGCTGCCGGGTATTCAGGTGGATGACGCGACCTTGCATTTTGGCAAGAACCGGCTGTGGCTGTTTGGCTCAACGCGGGTGTTCAACAGCTCAAGCTGGGATGCCCTGAGCCTGTTTTCAGCTCCTGAGCTGATGGGCGAATGGACACCTCACGCGGCCAATCCGGTGCTTTGCGATGCGCGATGCGCACGGCCCGGCGGGGCGCTGTTTGCCCATGACGGGGCGCTGTGGCGCGTGGCGCAGGATTGCTCGCGCGGCTATGGTTCGGGGTTGGCGCTGGCGCGGATTTCCCGGCTTGATGATGGCGGTTTTGCGCAAGAGGATGTGCGCTATCTTGCGCCTTGCCCGACCTCTGAAGGGTGCCGCGATTTGCAGGGCATGCATACCTTGAACGCCGCCGGCGGCATCGAGGTGATCGACATGTTCGGGCGCTTTCAGGACTTCACATAAGGATTTTTTCCCTGGCGGAACTGGAAGCGGATCGGGGTGGCTTTCAGGTTGAAGGCCTCGCGCAGATCGTTGACCAGGTAGCGCTCATAGCTCTTGGGCAAGGCGTCAAGCCTTGTGCCGAAAGCCACGAAGGTGGGCGGACGGCTGCGCGGCTGGGTGACGTAGCGCAGGCGGATGCGCCGCCCCTGCACGGCGGGGGGCGGATGGCGCTCCCTGGCAAAATCAAACCAGCGATTGAGCTCGCCGGTGGAAATGCGGGTATTCCATTCCTCATATACCTTCATCACGGCGGGCATGAGATCTTGCAAGCCCTTGCCGGTAAGAGCGGTGATGCCCACCAGCGGCACACCGCGCCACTGGGGCAGCAGGCGGGCGATATCCTCGCGCAGCTTGCGCCACAGGGCGGGCTTGTCGTCCACCAGATCCCACTTGTTGATGGCGATCACCATGGCGCGGCCCTCGCGAGCCACCAGGTCGGCCAGGTGCAAATCCTGTTTTTCAAACGGGCAGGTCGCATCGAGCAGCAGAACCACGACCTCGGCGAATTTCACCGCGCGCAGGGCGTCGGCGACGGAGAGTTTCTCAAGCTTTTTCGTCACCCGCGCCTTCTTGCGCAAACCGGCGGTGTCCCACAAGGTGAGCGCATGGCCCTGCCATTGCCAGTTGACGGAAATGGAATCGCGGGTAATGCCCGCCTCGGGGCCGGTGAGCAGGCGCTCCTCGCCCAGAAGCTGGTTGATGAGGGTGGATTTGCCCGCATTGGGACGCCCCAGAACGGCAATGCGCAGGGGGTGTTCCTTGTCCTCATTCTCATCCTCGTCCTGGCGCTCTTCAAAGCCTTGCGTGAAGGCGAGCAGGGCCTGGTAGAGATCCGCCGTGCCGATGCCGTGTTCGGCGGAAAAGGCGATGGGATCGCCAAGGCCAAGCTCATAAGCTTCCAGCGCCCCGGCCTCGCCCACATTGCCCTCGCATTTATTGGCGATCAGGATCACCGGCTTGCCGCTCTTGCGCATCATGTCGGCAAAATGCTTGTCGGCGGGAGTAATTCCGGCGCGGGCATCGGTGAGAAACAGGCAGATATCGGCCCCGGCAATGGCGGCCTCGGACTGGGCCTGCATGCGCCCGGCGAGAGAGGCATTATCAACCTCTTCCAGCCCGGCGGTGTCCACCAGGCGGAATTTGATATCACCCAGCGAAGCATCCGTTTCGCGGCGGTCGCGGGTGACGCCGGGCAGATCGTCAACCAGCGCCAGCCGCTTGCCCGCCAGACGGTTGAACAGGGTCGATTTTCCGACATTGGGCCGGCCGATAATGGCAAGGGTAAAGCTCATGAAAAATTCCTGGGGCATTTCCGGCCTTGATCGAATCAAAACCGGGACCTGACTCCTTGTTTTTACCGCAATGCGGTCAGCCGGGCGCTGTTGGCGAGCACGTAGACGATTCCATTGGCAACAACAGGCGGGATCAAATATTTGCCGCCAAGGCTGCGCCCGCCGGTGACGCGTCCATCCTGCGGCGAGACGCTCACCAGCCGCCCATCGGAGGAGACCAGCAACAGCCGCCCACCGGCGAGAACCGGACCATTCCAGATCACCGCGGCTTTTTTCTTTTTCCGGAAAAAGCCTTTTTTCTTTTCCGGTTTGGCTTTTTCTGCCTTGTTGAGGTTAAGCTGCCAGCGCATTTTTCCATTCGTGCGATCAAGTGCATAGAGTTTACCATCGAGCGAGACGACAAACACCGTATTGCCCGCAACCCACGGGGTCTGGGTACCGCCGATATTGCGCGCCCAGACCCGCTCACCGGATTTCAGGTTAACCGCGCCCATGCGGCCCGAATGGGAAATGGCGTAAACAAAGCCCCGGTCGATCACCGGACGGCCGGAAATGGTGCTCAGCTTGGCAATGGGCGACATGCGCTGGGTGCGTGAAAACGAATCTGCCCAGGCGGGTTTCCCGGTTTCGGTGTTAAACGCGATGATCTCGCCGGAACTATAGGGCGCAACCACGTAATTTCCCGAAACCGCCGGAGACGGCGAGCCGAGCACACCGGCGGATTCAGCATAGCGGCGGAAATCCCAGACCACCTCGCCATCTGTTGCCGAGAGGCAGAAAATCCGGTTATCGACGGTTACAAGATAGACCTTGCCATTTGCAACCGTTGGCGATGAGCGCACCGGAGAGCCAAGTTTTTTCTCCCACACGCGGCGGCCCGTTGCCGCATCAAGCGCCACGACGGTGCCAAACCCGGTGGTGGCAAAGACGCGCCCGCCGCCCGCGGCAACACCGCCGCCATAGCCTTCTGAAGCCGACTCGCCCTTGGGCTTGAGACCTGCACGCCAGTAGCGTTTGCCGCCCGCGGCGCTGTAGGCGGAGACATTGGCCTTGGCGTCAATGACATAAATGCGTCCACCATCGATAACCGGGCTGGCCGTCAGGCGCCCGGCGCCCGATGAGCCTACACCCGCATCAAGGCTCCACAGCCGGTTAAGCCCCGATCCGGCGGCAAGATGCCCCGGCGCATTGGAAGCCACGCCGCCGGGCTGGGACCAGCTTGCATTGACATGGGGGGCGGGAATGGAAACCCCGCCGATCCCCGGCTCCTTGGCCAGCGGGTCGGTTTCGACGATGATGGTCTCGCGCTCACCTTCCAGGGGCGGGCCGTCCTTTTCACCATAAAACATCTCGTTGATGCCGCCGCAACCGGCCAGAGTCATGCCAAGACCCAAAAGCACGGCCCCGGTTATACGGCGCTTTGTCAGACGCATGTCCTCACACCCCTTGTCCCTTGACCTGACGCTATTTGGATGCCGCTTTGCCACTCAAATGCGGCGCAATCAAGTCGCGCATCTGGGCTGCCCGTACACGGATGTCCCGGGGTGTTGCCGCATCGGCAAGAATCTGGCTGAAATATTTACCCGCCTTTTCATATTCGCCCCGTTTCCAGGCATGCAGTCCGAGCAATTCCCGGGCAGTATGGCGCCACGGGCTCAAGGGATCATCCAGCCCCTTGAGGCGGCTTTCCATTTCGCCCTTGTCGGCTTCATCAAGCCGCAGATAGGCCGCGCGGATACGGGCCATCTGGCGCAAGGTCTCATCAATGCCGGTATCCCTGGCAATAGCATCAAAGGCGGCAACTTGCGCGACCTTGTCCTTGACGATCAGATCAGCGGCCTTGATACGCGCCAGCGCCTTGTAACCGCCTGCGCCGGAACTGGCGAGGGCTTTGAGTTTTTCTTCAGCCTGGGCGATTTTACCGGAATCGGCAAGCGCCATGGCTTGCGCGAAATCAGCCCCCGAGGCTTCGATGCGGGATTTTGTCCAGGCTTTCCAGCCCTTCATACCGGCTACCGCCAGCACGATGACAACCGCCGCCGCAATGACGAAAACGCCGTATTTGTCCCAGAGTTTTTTCAGCTCTTCCTGGCGGACTTCTTCATCGACTTCGCGGAAAATTGTTTCTTCGCTCAATTCTCAAGCTCCTGGAGGGTGGTAAGCACTAAAATGGATCGCGTAACATATCGCAGGCGGGCGGCCAAAGCAAACCGGATATATCTCAACGGCAACCGGGTGAAAAAACGCCCGTTTTCCGGTGGTTTTGGAGGTCATTCCTGCGGCGGCAGGAATGACGGGTTTGCTTGGCCCGTTGGGCTAAAAAACACTGATTAAACAGATGGTTATTCGTCTTTCATGGCGTAAGTGTGTTCAGGAGCGGGGAAACTGCGA
>CAZHLV010000004.1:0-6572 GCA_964533415.1 uncultured Hyphomicrobiales bacterium | reverse complement strand
CCTTGAGCGGACCGCTCGTTATCGGCAGATCCGCGATTCTCACCCTGACTACTGCCGCTCCTGAAGCATCCGTCCGGGGCAGGTTCTCAAGTGGATACCTGTCATCTTGTCTCTCTTCATCCGCCAGACCAAAACTGTAACCTTCAAACCCGGGAAGGCGGCGCGCCGAACGAATGCGGACATCACCGCTCAGGCGCATATCGGCTGCCGGCGCCCCATACAAAAAGCGCCCGGAAATTTTGAGCGGAATATCCTGATCCGGCAAAAGCCATTTTGCCGCGCTGCTTAATGAAAACTCGAACCGGTCCGGGATAAAATCCTCCACCAGGATTGAAGTTTCCGCCAGCGCATCCTTTTTGGGATCTGCATAAACGGCCAACCGCCATGTCCCGCGCATGACCGAGTTTATCAAGGGGATATCTTTTGCATACCCCCCCTGCCCACTGTCTTTCAGCGAATAGCGGCGGTACTCCACCCCGTCCGGACGGCTGACAACCAGGGTCAACGCAACCCCCTTGATGGCCTGGGCTTCAGGATTGCGCAACAAGGCCACCACATGAACCGCCGCACCGGGCCGGTAAATTCCGCGCTCGGTATAAAGATAAGCATCCATGGGCGGCGGAGCCGTACGCCCGCTCACCCCGCGATCGGAAAGATCAAAAGCGGATTTGGCCAGATCAATCAGCACCGTATCGCCTTTTTCACCTTCCGCGATCAACAGCGCCGGCGCATTGCCCCCTTCACCGCGGATAAATCCGCGATCAAAACGCGCATAACCGCGTTCATCACTTTGTGCTTGAGCCAGCACCTTGTTGTTGCGGGCCACCAGGCGAAGTTTCACATGACCAAGGCTCTGGGCGCTGGACAAGGAACGGGTGAAGACATGCAGCCCATCCGTCCCACTGAAGCTGGTCAGTCCGATATCGGAGATTACAAACCACTGGGTTGCCCGGCTGTAATCACTTTCCCCCTTGCCGCGCGCCGGTTTTGCCGTCATCACGTAAACACCCGGTTTGCGCACCGGCAAAGCCTCGGTAACGGGAAAACTGGTAGTAACTTCCTGATTGCGTTTTTGAGCAATCTCCAGCTTGCCCTGCCAGATTTTCTCGCCGCTGCTCTCGCCAATCCGGGTAGCCCGGTAGGCAGAAATCTGGCGGCCAAACCGATCGCTCTTCAAAATCGTCATCAGGTTGCGCTCGTCAACCCGGTAGATTTCAATATCGACCATGCTGGTATTCACCGAAACCACCGGAATCCCCTGAGACCCGATACGCGGCAGAACAAATCCGTTCCCGGTAAAGCGCACCGCCGCGGCACGATCACGCACATAGGCCTTGAGCGTCACTGTCCGGGCCAGCGCCTCGCCTTCCATGGCTGAAGGCAACCCGGCGCGAACATCAATGGAGTAGCTTTCAGCATGCTTGACCCCTTCAAGGCATAGCTGCCGCTGCCCCTTCCGCTTCACGGCCCCGGGAATCTTGCCATCAATTCGCACGAACCGGGTAAAATCGGTTTCTTTTTTCAGGTTTTCAGAAAACCGGATGCAGATTCGCGGATTGGCCGTATCAGAATCAACACTGTGCTTGGAGATTCTAAAGCCATGATTCGCCCGCAAATCGGAAAGCTTCTTCTGAATGCCCGCAGAACGAACCAACGAAAGGCTCATCTTGTAACTCTTTATTGCCGGCCACCATTGCTTGCGGGCGACAAGCCCCTCGGCCAGCGTATTGAGGGCCGAGGCGCGCATGGCCGGGGTCCCGGCCACCCGATACGCCACAAGCGCCGCCGATATGGCGACCTCTTGCACGAGACGGCGTTTTTTCGCCTTCATATTCTTCTGGCTTGAAATGGCCCGCGAATAGGCAATGAGAACAGCAGGATCATCGGTATAGAGCGCCAGCGCCGCACCAAACAACTTGGCGGCGGGAATAATCTTTTTTGCCTTCAATGCCTGAAACCCGCTGCGACGCAAAGAAACAAAGCCATTCTTTTTCGGCGTGTACCAGCCCTTCAGGCGCCGGGGCAGGCTATCGGCTTTTTTGCGAAGGCTCGAAGACAAGAAGGCCGGATCAGGATTGAGTTTTCCCGGTTCCATGCGCACCCCCCGGGCAACCTTGCGCCCGGCAATCGTGCCGCGAAATGACTGGGACCTGGAATAATCGCTTTTTAAAAAGCACCATCTTGATTTCTGGTTATAGGTAAAAGCCTGGCAATTCTGGTCCGCCCGGCAGGTGGAAATGCAATTCTCAAGCGGCGTTTCCTTGAGAATATCATAATCAAACCCGAAATAATCTGTATCTGGTGAAATCGCAATATGCGGCCCGCCGCCGCCTGCCGCCTGAAGCTGGAGCGGCGTAAGCACAAACGCCCCTGCCGCCAGAATCATCGCCAGTATTTTCCCAACCGTGATACCCATCACCACCTCCCGTATTTTTTAGTTTCCGCGTATCAGGTAATTCTGACAGAATTCCCTCGTCTTGACCATTGTAACCGGCAATTGCGACAATTGAATGCTTGTCATCGAAAATCTGAATCTTTCCCTCCCTCGGCCCCCGACCTGAACAGCCAGCCGCATTTCCGGCGGCTATTCTTGCCCGTGTTCAGCCGTTCCATGAAAATCATGGGCTCCACGGAACTCACCGGTTGTGTTCCAATTTTTCCATTAGCCAGCCCTGAATGAGCGCCCCGGCCAGAATGTAAAAAGAAAGAACAAGGGTGAAATGCAGGCCAAAATAGCCGATCATCAGCGGCAAGGGCGGGATCTTGATGACCCTTGCGGCAAAAACGGTGACGATCAACCCATCGCGCATCCCGTGACGGCGCAGCTCTTCCAGCGTGGGGTACCAGATATACATTGGCCCGTGGCTGAGAATTCCAGCAAGCAACGCCCAGATCCAGGCTTTAAAACCACTTTTCCCGCCCAGGTGCCTGACAACCTGCCTGGGCTGCAAAAAAAAGTTGAGCAGCGCGGTAAAAACAATAACTCCGGCAATAACCGGCAGGATTTTCACTGCCACCCCGGCGCTTTTACGCAGCGCCGCCATGCCAGCATCGGGGTTGAAAACAAACAATACGGTATAGGCGGCCAGAACACCCAGCAAGAGATATTTGCCGCGAAAGGTGAATGGCTTATCCGCGCCGCTCATCAGAACAACCGCAAGGTGAGCGGAGTCGCCGCCGCGATGAGGATGGTGAAGACAAACGCCAGCAGGTTACGCAAAAGAGTAAAGCGCACCCCGAAGGCCTCGACTTCAGCCGGAAGCTGAATGAACCCCAGCGAAACCCAGGACAGCACAAAAGCGGTGACGGCAAACAGTGATATGCCCTGCTCCAGAAGCTCCCCGCCCAGCAGGTAACTGACGATCGGGCTGCCCACGCCAGCCGCCCCGGCAAAGGCGCCGGTGAGGGTATCGAGCAGGGGGGCGCCGTGGAACAGGGCAGCGAGCATTTTCGGGGTCACAAGCACCTGGAACAGCCCCACCAGCGCAATCACCCCGGCCAGCATGGGCATCATGGCGGCAAATGACAGGGCGCTTTTTTTCAGCACCTTGAAAAAGCCTGGCCTTTGCCGTGATGCGGCCCCGGTCTTATTCGGCATCTCTTCCCCGTCGATGGCGTTCATTCCCGGTAAACACATAACCCCGCCCGCGCCAGGTCTCAACAAGATCCTTGCCCAGCCTTCCGGCCCTGTGTGTCTTTGTCACAGCGCCTTGACTCTCAAGATGCAATGCTATCTTTAAAATCAAGACCGGCAGCTTGCGGTTTCTGGCCGGCAGACAGGAATGAGGTTTCATGAAACGTTTGATCCTGATTATCGTTGCTCTTGTTGCGGTGCTTGCCGGGTTTGCGGTGCTCTGGCAGAGCGCAGGCTTCAAGGACAAAGGCAATACACCGGCCCCCGATAACGCTGCATCTCTGATCGGCGGAGATTTTACGCTCACCAGCCATACCGGGAAAAGGGTGAGCGCACGCGATTTTCGCGGCAAATATATGCTGGTTTATTTTGGCTATACCTTCTGCCCCCAGATCTGCCCCACGGAACTACAGGCCATGACCGAGGCCATTGACCTGCTGGGCAAGGATGGCGACGAGGTGGTGCCGATTCTCATCAGCGTCGATCCTGAGCGCGACACGGTAGAGAAACTGGCTGACTACGTGCCCCTGTTTCACAAAAACCTGGTGGGATTAACCGGCACCCCTGAAGAAATCGCCAAGGCCGCCAAGGCTTACCGGGTGTATTACGCCAAGGCGGGAGACGGGGCAAAATACGAGATGGACCACAGCGCCATTATTTACCTGATGGACCGGAAAGGACAATATGCCGCACATTTTGCCTATGGCGTGAAGCCCGAGGCAATTGCCGAAAAAATCAGGGCTGTTATGAAAAAAGACAAGAAAAAACAGGATGCCTCCGGCGGGGGATGATTTTGATAATACTCAATACGGATTTTATGGATCTGTTGTAGACTGAATAAACCATGCGCGCTGTTTTATCCCATAAGCACCATTACAACCGGTACAGATCTGGCGCCTGGCTGGCAATAGCCGCCATGGTGCTTCAGGTTGTATTTGGCACGGCCCACGCCGCATCCATGGCGGCTGCCGCGTTTGGCCCGCTGGTTATCGAGCGCTCTTCGGCCCTTACCTTTGATCTTCTCCAGATTTGTTCGGCCAATGGCCTGATCGAGATTCGTTCGACAACCACGCATGAGGACGGACAGACCCGGCAGGAAAATACCGCCAAGGACCGCTGCCCGGTCTGTGGTTCAGCCAGTGTTTCACCCGCCATTACCGCCACTGCGGTTGATATTGAGCCCGCACCCTTCTTGCAGGATCTTGTTCCCCTTGCCCTGGGGCAGGGCATTCGGGCTTCTCGCCGCAACCATCAATATCTTATTCGCGGTCCGCCCCTGATGCAGATTATCTAGAGCTCTTCCGGAAAAGTGGAAACTGGTTTTCCGACAAGAAGCGCGGCAAGAACAAGGAGTTAGAGCCTGGTCTTGATTTAATCAAAACCGCAAATGCTCTAGAGCGACGCATGTTCAAGTGAACACACTATCGTTGCTCTATCTCCTTGAGGTCGATCAACTTATCTGCCTTCAAGTGATTCCACTTGAACGCAGGTTGATCTAGATCACATCAAAAAGGCTGCCCCCTCCTGCCTGTTGCAGTTGCGCGGGATAAACCCTTGAGCGGGGCGGTTTGAACCATCTAAATGATTTGCAACAAGGAACTTTGACATGAACCGCAGAGAACTGCTCGGCGCCGCCTCGCTTGGCGCGCTCGCCCTGATTACCGGAACCCGCAACGCCGCCGCCAAGATGGTCCCCCCCTGGGTATGGACCAAAAAGCATGGCCTGACCAACAACATGATTAAGGACAAGGCCCCGCTTGAGAACGAGTTTGACAAATATCCCCGCTGTCCCTATTGCGGCATGCCGCGCAAGAAATGGAGCCACACGCGGCACCTGATCCAGTATGATGATGACAGCACGGAAGGCACCTGCTCGATCCATTGCGCCTCGCTGTCGCTGGCGCTGAACATGGACCGGAATCCCAAAAACATCTGGGTGGGCGATGCCGGATCTGATGCCAAGGTCAAGCCGCTCATCAAGGTGGAGGCGGCGCATTATGCCCTGCAACCGGGCAAGATGGGCACCATGACCGGAAACCGCAAATGGGCCTATGCCGACATGGCCAAGGCCAAGGCCACCGGCGGCAAGGTCGTTGGCTTTGACGAGGCCTTGCAGGCCTCTTACGAGGATATGGCCCAAAGCACCCTGGCCATTCGCAAACGCCGCGCCGAAAAACGCGCCCACATGGCCAAGAAAATGAAGATGATGAAGATGAAAAAGAGCAACTAGCTCGTTTGCCGCATCTTCCGGCGGGGCGCCAGCAGGCTTGCAGCGCCCCGCCCGATATCAGCAAGCAATACAGATCGAGGTTCATCATGATCCGTTCTTTTCACCCGGTTTCCATCACCCTCGTGCTGGCCATATTATTCATGCCGCTATCTCCGGCTCTGGCAGGAGATAAAAAGATCACCATCCCGGCCCCCGGCCCCACGGATTCATGCCCGGTTTGCGGCATGTTCCCGATCAAGTATCCCGACTGGGTCGCCACCATCGTGTACAAGGACGGCCATGCGCATCATTTTGACGGGGCCAAGGATTTCTTCAAGTATTTGCTGGACATGAAGAAATTTTCCGGCGGGCACAAGAAAAGCGATATCGCCGCCATGGCGGTGACGGATTATTACGCAACACAAAAAATCGACCCAAAGAGCGCGTTTTACGTGATCGGATCTGATGTTCTGGGCCCCATGGGGCATGAGCTGATCCCCCACCCGGACATGTATGACGCCAGGGCATTCATGAAGGATCACAAGGGCAAACGCATCCTGACCTTTGATGAAATTACCATGCCGCTGCTTCTGGGGCTGGACAAGGGTAAGTTTTTGCTCAAATGAGTATCCGCAAGTCAAATCTGGTTCTGGGCGTGCTGGCCGCCGGGGGTGTGCTGTTTGCCGCGGCGCTGGTCCATTCGGCCCTGGCGGGCAGGCATGATCCGGG
>CAZHLV010000003.1:0-5631 GCA_964533415.1 uncultured Hyphomicrobiales bacterium | reverse complement strand
CCCTCGCTGTGTCCCTATGCCAAAGGAGGGAGCAAAAGATTCAGGTTTGAAAAAATCGGCGCGCATGATCTGGACCAGCTTGATGAAAAATTTGATATTTTCTACGCCAAGGCTATTGACCACATCCCGGACTGGGCCGGGATGTTTGAAGCGATTGCCAAAGCGTCGAACAAAGACGCGGTGGTTGTCATTAAGCACTTTTCCTTTTTTGCCTATCTAGGTCCCCACCGCTATGCCACAACGAATATTCCCTGGGGACATCTACTGCTCTCCGATGATGAATACAAACGTTTTGCCCGTGAATTTCATGCGGAACGAGCTGATAAAATGATTGATTTTTATTTCAATGGATTAGCCTATCCGCGAACAACCATGTCACAGCTTACAGAAATCGCACGCAAAAACGGATTTGCGTTGCATGTAAGTATTACCGAACCCAACCGGTCATTGGCAAAGTATTTTGGTTTTATCGACAAGATTCCCGATTTCTGGCAGATCGTACGTGAAAATCATCCAACCGCCTCAACAGAAGAGATGTTCTCTGGCCGATGCCATATGGTTTATAAGCGCGTTAACTGAGCAACCAGAAATTGTCATTTCAAGCGTTTGAACCGCCCCGGGTTTGCCGGAGGCTCCAAAGATAGGATAAATTGGAGCTATGGAACAGAACAAGAGATCAAACCGATTTTCACCTGAAGTGTGAGCGCGAGCCCTACGGATGGTTTTTTATCATCTCGGTGAAAACCACGGTGAGCAATTTATGCGCCATTCGATCCCAATTACCTTTCAAAGGCGGTGGAGGCTATTGATTCCGTGTTATTTATATCTTGCATGTGAAAAGCGTGAGAGTTCGATTCTTCTTCCCCGAAAAGGGATGGAAGGAAAGACTGTTGTTTCAAGGAGGTGATGGTGGGCGCGGCTGGGATTGAACCAGCGACCCCTACGATGTCAACGTAGTGCTCTCCCACTGAGCTACGCGCCCTGATTGACAGGCGGTTTTTCCGGGTGCTGCCATCAGGCGGCGCCGGATCACCATCAGCGTGCATAAATCATGGAATAGGCTCCGGCGTCAATAGGCTCTTTTCATTTTCGGCTCAAATGGTGGTTGAAATGCGAAGCTTGCAATCGGTACAGGCTTTGGTTAAGGATGAGGTTCCTCATTGGGGTGCTCTGGCGAGCTGAGAGACGATGGCAAATCGTCAACCCATTGAACCTGATCCGGTTTGTACCGGCGGAGGGAGTGAGGCTTGTCTTGTCCATCACATCATCCGTCCGTGCGCCGTCTGAACTGTTAAAGGAGTTGACGTGATGCGTATGGTGTTTGTTATTCTGGCCCTGCTGGGGTTGTGGAGTGTTCCGGCTGGTGCGGCAAAGCCGGTTCTTACAATTTATACATATGACAGTTTTACCGCTGACTGGGGGCCGGGACCTGCAATCAAGAAAGCTTTTGAGGCTGATTGTGGTTGTTCTTTGAAATGGGTGGCGGTTGCTGACGGTGTGGCCCTGCTCAATCGCCTGAAGCTGGAAGGGAAGGGCAGCAAGGCAGATATCGCGCTGGGGCTGGATACCAATCTTGTTGCCGGGGCGCGGGCGACCGGTCTGTTCGAGGCGGCCGGGATCAAGGTTCCCTATGGACCGCTTTCGGGAAAATGGAAAGATGATACCTTTATTGCCTATGATTATGCGCCTTTTGCGGTGATCTATGATACCAGGTTCATCAAGACCCCACCCAAAAGCCTTGATGAACTGGTGAATGGCGATGCCCGGGAAAAAATTGTCTTGCAGGATCCGCGCACCTCGACCCCGGGGCTTGGCTTTGTGATCTGGATGAAGTCAGTTTATGGCGACAAGGCTGCTGATGCCTGGGAGAAGCTCTCCAAACGAGTCCTGACCGTCACACCGGGCTGGAGCGAGGCCTATGGCCTGTTTACCAAGGGGGAGGCGCCCATGGTGCTCAGCTATGTTACCTCGCCTGCCTATCACATGATCGAGGAAAAATCCGACCGTTACAGGGCGGCGGCGTTTTCAGAAGGGCATTACCTGCAAATCGAGGTTGCCGCCCTTCTGGCCACATCAAGGCACAAGGCGCTGGCCCGCAAGTTTCTCCAGTTTATGACCGGGCCGGGTTTTCAGGACATTATTCCCACCAGGAACTGGATGTTTCCGGCAGGAACAACGTCAAAACCCCTGCCGGCCGCTTTCGGCAGACTCATCAAGCCTTCAAAACTCTTGTTGAAGTCACCTGAAGATGTCTCTGCCCATCGCAAGGCGTGGATTCGTGAGTGGCGTGAAAGCATGAGCAAGTAAGTGAGGGCGGCGTCCACGGGGCGGGGCGGGGCATGCGGGCTGGTGGCCCTGGGATTTATCTTTACCGTGGTTGCCGGGGCTTTTGCCGCGCTTGGCCATGTGGCCCTGGAAAATCCCCTGCCGGGCGGGGTCGTGGATGCCTATACGTGGAGAATTGTTGCTTTTACCCTGTGGCAAGCGGCGCTTTCCACCGTGCTTTCGCTGGCCTTTGCCTTTTTGGCAGTGCGGTCCATTGCCCGGCAGGACCGGTTTTTTGGGCGTATATTGCTGCTGCGCCTGTTTGCCTTGCCGCTTGCGCTTCCGGCTCTGGTGGTGGTGCTCGGGGTGATTGGCGTCTGGGGGCGGCAGGGTTGGGTCATGGAGGTTCTGCGGCCCTTCGGGGTTGAATTTTCCATATTCGGCCTGACGGGTATCCTTCTGGCGCATGTGTTTTTCAACATGCCATTGGCCTTGCGGTTGCTGCTGGCGCGGCTGGAGGCGGTGCCGATGGAAAACTGGCGGCTTGCGGCCCAGCTTGATCTTTCGCCATGGGTGGTTTTCCGCCTGGTGGAGTGGCCGGTGCTCCGCCCTGCTCTTGCCGGGGTGGCAGGGCTGGTTTTCATGCTCTGCCTGGCCTCGTTTGCGGTTGTCCTGACCCTTGGGGGGGGGCCAGGATCAACCACCATAGAGGTGGCGATCTATCAGGCGCTGCGTTTTGATTTTGACCCGGCGCGGGCGGTTTTCCTGGCGCTTGTGCAACTGGCTTTGACAGTCATGCTGCTGATGGGGTTGAGCCGTTTCATGATATCTGCTCCGCTTAATCCCCCGTTGCGGCTTTCCGGTGTGAGGCTTGATGGCCGGGGCGTCTGGCGGCGCTTGTCCGATGGGGTTGTGATCCTGGCGGCGGCGGCATTTTTGATCCTGCCTCTGGCGGCGTTGGTGGGTGATGGGCTGGCGGCGGATCTTGGCCGGTTGTTATCGGAAATACCAGTTTTGCGGGCAGCGGCGACTTCTCTGGGGATTGCGGCTTCAGCGGCGCTTTTATGCCATGTGATTGCCTGGCCGCTTCTCAAGGCGGCGCAGGCAAGGGGTGGGCGCTTTGCCAGATTCAGTGATCTTTCCGCCAGCGCCATTTTAGTGATGCCGCCGGTCGTTCTGGGGGCCGGGTGGTTTGTCCTGCTGCACCGTTGGGGCAGCGTGTTTTCATTCTCGGCTCTTGTGGTGATTGTCATCAATGCGTTGATGGCCCTGCCTTTTGCCTACCGGATTCTGGCGCCGGCGCTGGCTCAGGCGGCGCGGGCTTCAGATCGTCTGTGTGCTTCTTTGGGGATTGCCGGTTTTGCCCGCTTCCGGCTTATTGACTGGCCAATGCTGCGGCGGCCCCTTGCATTATCCTTTGGATTCGCCATGGCGCTCTCGCTGGGGGACCTGGGGGTGATCGCGCTTTTTGGTTCGCAGGACCTTGTTACCTTGCCGTTGCTGCTGTTGCAGCGCATGGGAAGTTACCGGACCCTTGATGCGGCGGGGCTGGCCCTGCTTCTGGGGATGTTATGCCTGGCCCTGGTCTATGGTTCGGAAAAACTGTTCAGGGGGGCGCAAAGTGCTTGAGCTGGAAAATGTCTGTTTTGATTATGAGCAAAGCCATATGCGCTTTAACCTGGCCATTGAGCCGGGGATGCTGGTGGCAATTATCGGGCCGAGCGGGGCGGGGAAGACCACGTTGCTGCATCTTGTTGCCGGGTTCGAGACGCCTTTGCGCGGGCAAATCCGCTATAACGGAAAAGACATTACAGGCCTCGCGCCGGGTGCCCGCCCGGTGTCGATGGTGTTTCAGGACAATAACCTGTTTGCCCATCTTGATGTGGCGGCCAATGTCGGGCTGGGGATCGCGCCGGATCTCAAGCTTGACAGGGCTGGCCGTAACGAGGTTTCAGCGGCGTTGGAGCGGGTTGGTCTTGAGGGCTTCGCCAAGCGTTTGCCCGGTGAACTTTCCGGCGGGGAGCGTCAGCGGGTGGCGCTGGCGCGGGTCTTGGTGCGCAACAAGCCCTTGCTGTTGCTTGATGAACCCTTTGCCGCGCTGGGGCCGGCCATGCGGGCGGATATGCTGCGCCTGGTCAGCGATCTGCACGTGGAAAAGGAGATGTCCACCTTACTGGTTTCCCATCAGCCAGAGGATGCGCGCCTGGTTGCCTCGCATACGGCATTTTTGCAAAATGGTGAAATCGGGATTTTTGAGCCGACCAATTCATTTTTTGCAATTACGGATGATGCGGACCTGGAGGCGTATCTAGGCGGCTAGCAGGCGTTTGACCTCTTGCACGAGATCGCGCAGGTGGAAAGGCTTGGAAAGGATCTTGGCGTCTTTTGGCGCCTTGTTGTCCGGGTTCAGGGCTACGGCGGCGAAGCCGGTGATGAACATGATCTTCATATCCGGGTCAAGGTCAGCGGCCTTGCGGGCCAGCTCGATGCCGTCCATTTCCGGCATCACAATATCGGTCAGGAGCAGGTCAAAAGGTTCATCCTTGAGACGTTCATAGGCGCTTTTGCCTTCACCAAAGGACACGACATCATGGCCAGCCTTTTCCAGGGCGCGGCTCAAAAAGCCGCGCATGTCATCATCATCTTCAGCCAGTAATATTCTCGTCAAGCGCACTTTTATCACCTGTTTTTTGCTTGCCCCGAAATCACGCCAAAACATGGCACCACATGAAGCTAATGGCTATACGTTAAAACAGCCTGAACCTCTACCGCGTCGATTTCATGGAACTGAAAATACTGCAAACCCATGGCGCTGGGCAAGCGATCAATCCTGAAAAATCCGGCTTGGGTTAATTCAATCATTGACCGGTGGTAAAATGGGCACATAATGCGGGCTAAAAAATAACGTATCAGGAAATGGCCCTTGTTCGCTCACGACATTGAATCTCTTTTTGACCCCGCTTTTGAGATCATTGAGCCGCAAGAGACAAAGTGGCCGCTGGTCTTCAACTCGCCGCATAGCGGGCGCGTATATCCAGAATGCTTCATTGCCGCCTCGCGATTGGGGCCAAAAGCCCTCAGGCAGTCCGAGGATGCCTATGTGGATGATCTGTTCAGGCAAGCCGTTGTTTCTGGCGCCCCCTTGATGCGGGCAATTTTCCCGCGGGCCTATGTTGATCTGAACCGGGACCGGAGGGAGCTTGATCCCAAGCTGTTTCGTGAGCCTTTGCCGGCTGGAGCAATTGCCAATTCGCAAGGCGTGGCAAGCGGGCTTGGCGTGATCCCGCGCATTGTCTCGGACAGGGCGCCGATCTATCCCGGGCCGATATCCCTGGCCGAGGGCAAGGCGCGGCTTGCGGCGCTGTA
>CAZHLV010000002.1:0-20458 GCA_964533415.1 uncultured Hyphomicrobiales bacterium | reverse complement strand
GAATGGCGTCCCGGCGACAAAAATCAAGATAACCGGGGTGGACATCTGGCAAGCGGATAATGACATCGGCATTTTGCAGTAAAGACAAGATTTTTAGCGTCATGTCTTCAGGGCGCTCCGGTACATGGATAAGCCGCACGTATCCCTTGTTAAAGTTTTCAGAATCGAATTTTTCCAGATGCTCAAGGACAGATGTTGCTATCCTGGAAGGTGTCTTTTCACGGACCAGGCGGGCCAGGTCTTGCTCGGCCAGTTCTTTCCAAAAGGCGCGCCGGGCGGCTGGCTTTTTCAGCTTGGCATTGATTTGCTCCCGCAGCGAAGCCGCCACATCCAGCACCTTGCCGGTGCGGCCCGGCAACAAACTTTCCAGGCGCCCGCGCAACCATTGGCCAATAACCGGTGCTGTCCCACCTGTGGATATGCCGATGACCAGCGGTGATCGATTGACGATTACCGGAATCTGGAAATCACACAAGGTTGGGCGGTCAACCAGATTGACCGGAACCCTGGCATTATTGGCGGATTCCCGAAAATTTATTGCTTTATCCGGGTTGGAAAAGGCGCCAATTGCGAGGGTCATGCCGCTGAAATCCTCATGGCGCCATGCATGGGCCTTCAATATCAGATTCCGGGATTGACTGGCTGGCAAGCCCAATTTTTCAATTGTGATATTCAAAGATGGCGCGCAAATACGGATATATGCGCCGGTGCTGGCCATGAGCCTGATCTTGGGCAAGAGGGCGGCATCATCCCCGGCAAGCAAAACTGTTTTGCCCGCGAGATCATAAAAAACCGGAAGTTTGGAGAGCGTATCGGGGTGAGCTGACATGGAGCATAAAGACAAAAAGCCGGTTATCCAGGCAATGAATAACCGGCTTTTTAATCTTCATAAGGCGTGCTTACGCTTTTTCGATAACAAAACGGTAGGTACCGCCACTCTCACCGCTTTCGAGAATCTTGTCGCCGCTGGAGCGGCAAAGCGCCTCGATATCCTTGATGGAACCGGCATCGGTGGAAAGCATTTCCAGAGTGTCGCCAGCATTCATGGTCTTGAGAGCCTTTTTGGTTTTTAAAACCGGCAGCGGGCAGTTCAGCCCCTTGGCATCCAGTGTTTGAGTAGCCATGTTATTTGTTCCCTTATGTTAACCTTGTGTTCGGCATGATCTGCACTCTTGTCCATCATAATAAAGATAAACCCAGGTGCAACATCTTACGGCGCCCACCCAGGCAGCCGCTTGCTTATCCTGAATAGTCACGGTGTATTCATTTATCAGAATATGATCTGATCCCGCCACAAAAAAATTCAGGATAAACCCGATACTTACGATTTTGCAGCGTTAAACCATGCAAGTTTTTCCGATAAAGAGCTAACTTCACCGACAATAAACAAAGCCGGTGAGCGTATTGCGGCTTTACTCACATCTTCAGGCAAATCCTTCAAGGTGGTGAGCACCGTACGCTGCCGGGTTGTGGTTCCGTCCTGAATGACTGCAACCGGTGTATCTTCGGGGCGGCCCCCTTCAATGAGACGCCGGGCAATCAGGGGGGAATTGGTCAGCCCCATATAGATCACCAGGGTGGTTTCCGGGTCAGAGAGATTTTCCCAGTTGATGTCATCATCAACCGAGCGGCCAAGCATGGAATGACCGGTCATCAACTGAACCGAGCGGGATATGCCGCGATGGGTCAGGGGTATCCCGGCATAGGCAGCGCAGCCACTGGCGGCGGTCACCCCGGGGACAATTTCAAAGGGGATATCATGGGCGGCCAGATACAGCGCCTCTTCAGAACCGCGGCCAAAGACAAAAGGATCGCCGCCTTTCAGCCGTACGACGACATCATGCTGCCCGGCCAGGCAGACCAGCAGATGATTGATTTCCTGTTGCGGCATGTGATGATTACGCGCTGCTTTACCGGCAAATATGCGCATGGCATCAGGGTTGGCGAATTTGAGGATCTCATCTGACACCAGAAGATCGTAAACCAGCACATCGGCGCTCTCGATCAATCGCCTGGCCTTGAGTGTTATCAACTCCGGGTCGCCTGGACCGGCGCCAACGAGATAAACAGGATTTACGGGTTTCGGCATTTTTTTGTTTTCCTTACAAATTTGGCAAATCTCGCGGTCCATGGATTGTTGTCAACATGGCGCATATGGGCATAACTCGCCAGCAGGTTTTTATACACGATGCCGTCATTTACCCCGTCCAGCCCGGCGCCGCGCCGGATTTTATAGGCAAATGTCTTGAAGGCGGAATCATTTTCCAGATGCGAGTAATGAAATTCATGGGTGGCGTGGCATATCGGTTTATCCGTTGCCTCAAGGGTTGGCCAGGGATGACTTGCTGTCTCTTCCAGAATAACATAGCCCCGCCCGCGCGGTTTTTTATGCATCACGGCATCGGCGGGCAAAACCCCGACCATTTGCGCTGATTCTTCACTCCAGACAATACGGCGCGCCAGATACATCAGCCCGCCACATTCGGCATAGCAGGGCAAACCGGCTTCTATGGCGGTTTTGATTTGCCTGCGCAGGGATGAATTGGCCTCAAGGGCTTTCATATTGGTTTCCGGGAAACCACCGCCCAGGAACAATCCATCGACGGGAGGAAGAGCGGCATCCTTCAGGGTATTGATCCTGACCAGCTTTGCACCGGCCCGGGCAAGGGCATCAAGGTCGTCCTGATAATAAAAATTGAAAGCCGCATCATGCGAGTAGCCAATGGTAATATCGGGGGGAGAGCTTTCAAGGGAAGGAAAGTAACAGGAATCCGGAGGATCGGCTTTTTGAGCTGCGGTTATAATCTTGTCAAGATCCACGTTCCTGGCAATTACCGAGGCCATGGTCTCGATGCGCTTTTGCGCGCCGGTTTGTTCATTTGAAGGCACCAGCCCCAGATGCCGTTCGGCGATCTCCATTTCCGAACAGCGGCCTACCGCGCCAACCACCTCAAGATCGGTATAATATTCGATAACCGCACGCAATTTGCCTTCATGCCGGGAACCGGCAACCTTGTTGAGAATGACTCCCGCAAAGTTCAAGCCCTGTTCAAAATCAAGATAACCTTTCAGCAAGGGCGCAATGCCGCGTGTCATGCCCTGGGTATCAATCACCAGAATAACCGGCGCGCCCAGCAGCCGGGCCAGCGCGGCATTGGAGTTTTTCCCGTCAAGTTCAACCCCGTCGAAAAGCCCCTTGTTACCCTCGATAATGCCGATATCGGCATCCTTGATATGGCGCGCGAAATAGCGGGTGATCTCATCGCGGTTCTGGGTGTGAAAATCAAGATTGCGGCAGGCCCTACCGGCCGCAGCTCCCAGCCAGAGCGGGTCAATATAATCCGGGCCCTTTTTGAAAGGCTGGACGATAAGCTCGCGGTTTTTCAGGGCGGCGCACAACCCGGTCGTCAGGGTTGTCTTGCCTGAAGATTTGTGGGCTGCCGAGATTAGCAGATGTCCCATGGGTTCATCGCGGATGTTCAGGCCGCCTTAGCGCTTTTTGCTGCATCACTCCCAGCATCTTCCTTGTTCTCTACCGGATCGGGCAGGAAACGCAAGATCTTGAGCGCCATGGCAGTTACCAGCATGGCAATGGAAATTCCGCTGATCCCCAGAATGATCTCGGGCAAGGTAGGGACATACTGGCCAAAATGCCCGTCAATCCATGAACTCGTGGCTTCCATGCCGGGGAAAATATTCAAGGGATAGGACTGACCGCCAATAATAATCACATACATCTGCGCCAGACCGCCGATGAGCAACAGGACAGAGGCCAGGGAAAGCCCCTGCCGCGTGACGCCCAGAACAGGATGCGCCAGAACCAGCATGGGCAGAATCGAACCGATAGCAATCTGAACTCCCCAGAAGACAACCGGAATAACGCCGCCGGTGAGCAGCAAATAGGTCTCAACGCCGTGATGCTGGGTGGCATAGATATTGGTCAGGTGCTGAACAATGGTGAAATACAAAACCGTGACCGTGAATATAATCAACAGGCCGCGCACCTTTTGCACGAACTCCTTGTCCATCAAGGTGATGCCCAGCGTCCAGCACATGGTCAGCAAAACCAGCACCGTAAAGGCCAGACCATAGACAAAGGACGAGGCGATGAACAAGGGCGCCATGGCGGCGGTGTCATAAGCTTCGCGGGCCACCAGAAAACCGAAAATGGAGCCGGTGCCGGTGGTCAGGATCAAGCGCCAGACAAAGGCGGCGTAACCGGCATACTTGCTGTAGCGGTTCATCCGCAGTTCCATCATGGTCCACAAATAAACGCCGACGATGGCAAAAAACCCGGTATATAGATAGATGTTCCAGGCAAAGATCGATTTGAAATTATACGAGGTCATGGCGATAATCAGACGATCAACCCGGCCCAGGTCAAGCAGCAGGACAAACAGGCCGCCAGCCAGAAGCGATATGGCCAGAATGGCGGAAAGGCGGGCAAAGCGCTTATAGGCCAGACGGTTGAAAACCGAAGAGATTGAAGCCACGTTCAAGGCGCCGGAAGCGGCGACAATCAGGAAAACGGCAAAAACATGCGGCATACCCCAGACAATCTGGTTATTCATGCCGGTGACATGGTGACCATTATGCTCCATGTAGAAGGCGGCCGCCAGCCCGAGAAGGATGGCAAGCACATGGGCAGCCATGAGGGCAAAGAAGAACGGACCGTGATCCACCAGTCTGTGGTAATTATCCCTGAGACCCATAATTGAAATCCTTCTTTAAAGATTCACATACTGGACATGTGGATCCAGACCAAGATCAGCCCGGAGTTTGACTGTCGAAATTTGTGCGATACGTTTGGAAATGGCGCTATCAGGATCATTCAGATCTCCGAAAAGCATTGCCTCGCGGCCAGATTTCGTGCAGGCCTCAACACAGGCGGGAAGCTGACCTTCATCAATCCTATGCGCGCATAATGTGCAGGCTTCAACGGTTCCCTGGCCGCGTGGCATATAGGGTTTTTGATCGGTTATCTCTTCATGCACAAAGGAGCGCGCGCCATAGGGACAGGCCATCATGCAATACCGGCAACCGATGCAAAGATGACGGTCAACCAGCACGATACCATCGGCGCGTTTCATGGAAGCGCCAACCGGGCAAACATCAACGCAGGGCGGCGAGTCGCAATGCTGGCACATGACCGGCAAAGAGCTTTTTCTGCCGGTGCTCTTGTCGGTCAGATCGACCTTGCGGATCCATTGGGGATCGGTCAGATTGCCACGATGACCTTCCCAGCCATTTTCGGTTTTGCAGGCTTCCACGCAAACCGTGCAATCATCGCACTTGCTGGTATCGATCAGCAGACCCCAGCGGATCTTGGAACTGGCCGGCTCGCCCTTGGGACGGGCGCTGGCAGTGTACAGGGTAAATCCTGAAGCAATTGAGATCGAGCCCAAGGCCACGGCGCCGGACAAAAAGCGGCGACGGGCAAGATCAGCGGTATTCTTGTCGGATGTGCTCATTTCAAAAGGCTCCTGTCTTTTGCCTGGGCCTCCAGATGCGCGGCAAGCTGGTTTACCGGAGAGGTTTGCGCTGCTGCCTTTTTCTTGTCTTGCGCCTTGTTGGTATGGCAACTGAAGCAATCTATGGTGACCGCCGCATATTTGTGGCAGGCGCCGCAAAATGGCTCTACGGTGCGCGCCCCGCCGGCCGCTTCATCCTTCACCGCATGGCAATTCACACAGCCCTTTAAACTATAAGCCTTGCCGCGAATGCCCTTGCGCAGGGTTTCAACGCGCTGGTGCTTGAGATAGTTCATGTGGTAACGGCGCATCTCGGAAACGGGAGCCACGCATTTTTCAGCCTTGCCCGACATGGCCGGATGCGGAACTGGAACCCGGCTTTCCCCGGCGCTGAGCGGGGCGCTTGAAAAGGCCATAGCCAACAGAACGAATATGGCCGCAAACAGGCCTGTTTTTTGAGTCTGACGAAGAGACGTCATGACAGCTTCCTTACCCTGTTATTCGCCAAGCCCCATTTCGATGTAACCTGTCGGACAGACATCGGAACAGATATGGCAACCAATGCAGCGTGAATATTCGGTATAGACATAGCGGCCCACGGCGCGGTCGGCTTTCTTGACCCGCTGGACGGCGTCTTGCGGGCAATAGATGACGCAGTTATCGCATTCAAAACACAGACCGCAACTCATGCAACGCTCACCTTCCTTAACCGCTTCTTCTTCTGAAAGCGCCTTGAGGCGGGAGTCAAAATTACCGAGAACCTCGTCGGCGGAAATATGGATTTCCTCGCGTTTGTGACGCGGGGTTTCCATGAAATGACCAAGAAACAGCTCGTTTGACTTGATGATATCGTTCAGGCTGCGATCTTCGTAATTGTGGACCGCGAAATTGGAAGCGCTGGTCCCGCGGGTGGGCTGATGATTGTATTCTTCAGGCGAATGGTCACGCTGCTGCAATTCTTCCAGCAGGTTGAAGTTGTGAACATCAACCTTGGGACGTTTGCCGATTTCCTCGCCAGCAAGATAACTGGTGATGGTTTCAGAGGCAATGGAACCATGCCCGATGGCAGTGGTGAGCAAATGCGGGCGCAAGATATCGCCGCCAACAAAATGACCGGAGCGTCCCTTGACCTGATAGACCTTGTCGGCGTCGATAAAGGCATTTTCGTTGCCCAGATCACCAAGGCCATCCATGTCGCCGAACTGGCCAATAGCCACAACAAAAAGCTCGCCATCAAGCACGAATTCGGTCCCCTCCCTGGGGATGGGGCGCATGCCGTCCATATCGCATTCGCACATCTTCAAACCTGTTGCCCGACCGTTTTCATCACGAACCAGTTCCAGCGGCATGATCCCGCCGTTAATGACAACGCCTTCATTGAGAGCATCGCGAACCTCGCGGTCCGTGGCAAACATGTTTTCGACCGGGAAAAGCGAGGTCAAGGTGACATCAACGGCTGATTTGTCGGTATAGGGAATATCGGCATGTTCAGCTTTTCCGCCCAGGACATCTTCGACCGGGGCGGCGCCTTCAGCTTCACCCAGACGGCGGGTTACGCAGCACACGTCGATGGATGTATCACCACCGCCGATGCAGACCACCGGTCCCTTGACATGTTTCAGGCGCCCCTCGTTGAAGGCTTTCAGGAAAGAGACGGCATCAACGCAATTGGGTGTCTCATCCCAGTTCTCCACGGGCAATGAACGGCCTTTTTGTGCGCCAAGGCCCCAGAATACTGCATCAAAATCCTTGTCCAGATCCTCAACGGAGATATCCCGGCCAATCCTGACACCGGTGCGCACATTAACGCCCATATCCAGAATACGCTGGATTTCAGCATCCAGCATATCCCGCGGCACGCGGTATTCGGGAATGCCATAACGCATCATGCCGCCGAGCTTTTCATTGGCCTCGAAAAGCGTCACTTCATGCCCCTTCAGGCGCAGGAAATAGGCGGCTGACAAACCGGCGGGACCGCCACCGATCACGGCGACTTTCTTGCCCGTATCAGGTCCGGCCTCGGGGAGCTTGAGATTGTTTTGAATGGCCCAGTCACCGACATAATGCTCAAGAGAATTAATGCCGACGAAATCTTCAACATCGTTACGGTTACAACCAGACTCGCACGGCGCCGGGCAGACCCGGCCCATGGTGGCCGGGAAAGGATTGGCCTCAACCATCCGGGTGAACGCGTATTCCTGCCAGGCCATGCCCTCTACCGGGGGCTTGTCCATGCCGCGGGCAATCGCCAGCCAGCCGCGGATATCGTGTCCTGAAGGGCAGCTTCCCGAGCAGGGCGGGGTTTTTTGCACATAGGTCGGGCATTTGTGCGACCAGCCTGCCTGGAAAATCTTGTCCTGAAAATCGTCATAAGCGTTATCGTTATTTTTAAAGCGATGGTAATTTTTACCACCTGTTTGCGTCATGCTCATGTTCCGATCCTTTCTTGTGCGTATCTCTTGATCTGTGCGGCCTATAAAGCCGATTATTCCTTATCACCCAGAATGATGGCGTCCCCAACCAGGTGATGAACCGAGGTAATCATGTCCATTCCCATGCCGTAATAGGGCAACACTTTTGCAAACTGGGTTTTGCAGATGGCGCAAATGGCAGCCATATGGGTTACGCCGTGATTGTCCACGACTTCTTGCAAGGCCTCCATGCGTGGCAAGGCGCCCTTGACCCGAAGCTCCAGCAAATCATCCGTGAGAAGACCGCCGCCGCCGCCGCAGCAGAAAGTGCGCTCGCGGGTGGTTTCAGGGTTCATCTCAACATAATTATTGACCACGGATTTAATCACCGCCCGCGGGATATCAAACTGGCCGCCAGATTTTGTCCCCATGCGCGAGGCGCGGGCGACATTGCATGAATCGTGGAAGGTAACGACCTTGTCATCATTGGCCGATGGATCCAGCGAAAGCGCACCGCGGTTAATCAGGTCAAGGGTGAACTCGAGTATATGCTGGGGCACCGGATAATTGGGATCAAGAAAATCAAATGGCCCGGCCAGGGTATTCAGGAAGGAATAGGCGACGCGCCAGGCATGGCCGCACTCACCGAAGATAATCCGCTTGACGCCAAATTCCTGTGCGACCTTGCGAATGCGCCGCGCCACTTTGTGCATCTGCTCGGTGGAGCCGGCAAAAAGCGCGAAATTGGCGGCCTCCGAGGCATAGGAGCTGACCGTCCAGCTTATCCCGGCCTGGTGAAACACCTTGCCGTAACCGATCAATCCATCAACATGGGGCTCGGCGAAAAAGTCCGCCGAGGGGGTAACCAGCAAGACATCGGCGCCATGCTGATCCACCGGGTACTTGACCTCAATGCCCTCATCATCGAAGACATCTTCTTCAAGCCCTTCCATGGTGTCGGCAAGGGCAGGACCGGGAAGCCCGAGATTGTTGCCGATCTTGTGAACCTTGCCAAGGATTTCATTGGTGTATTTCTGGCCCAAGCCGATATGGTTCATGATATCGCGGGCCGCCATGGTGATCTCGGCGGTATCAATGCCATAGGGACAAAAAACCGAACAGCGGCGGCATTCGGAGCATTGGTGATAATATTTATACCAGTCGTCCAGAACTTCCTTGTTCATCTCCCTGGCGCCCACGAGATCGGGGAAGAGCTTTCCAGACAAGGTGAAGTAGCGCCGGTAAACCGAGCGCAACAGGTCCTGACGCGCCACGGGCATGTTCTTGGGATCCTGGGTGCCGATGAAATAGTGGCACTTATCCGTGCAGGCGCCGCATTTCACGCATGAATCGAGATAGACCCGCAAGGCCTTGTTCTTGCCCAGCAGATCGCCAAGCTTGTCAACGGCCTTCTGCTCCCAGCCCTCTTCCAACTCGCCAACCCAGCCAAGAGCCTCCTGGTGCTCAGGTTTGGCGACAAAGGTGTTGAGGTGCTCCATCGCGCCTTCTTTAATGGCAGGCGGGGCGGGAAATTCGCGGTATTCTGGCGTATCAAATGTCGGCTTGGCCACGGCTTACGTCCTTCACGCTTTCTCGGCGGCTTTTTGTGCAGCCGCGTCATCTTCTTCATCCATTTGCTTCATCATCTTGGCGACCCAGGGCACAATGTGCCGTTTTTCACGAGCGTTATCGACCTGATAACGCGATGGCATAAAGACGATGCCCGGCGCGTGCAGAAGCTTGGAAAATGGAAATACGACCATCAAAATGATAACCAGCACAAGATGGACTAGTAAGGGAATATCGGTGGGCAGGGGCTGGATCTGGAAATACAGCAGTCCCTGGAAGAATGCCT
This sequence comes from uncultured Hyphomicrobiales bacterium, assembly GCA_964533415.1. GTDB lineage: Bacteria > Pseudomonadota > Alphaproteobacteria > Rhizobiales > BM303 > BM303. The sequence goes on along the minus strand of CAZHLV010000002.1, from coordinate 10,721 downwards.
TGACCTGGATAATATCGGTGCGGGAGACAAATTTCATCATCAGGCCGGTAAAACCGATCGCAAACAGCAAAAGCAGCATGAGATGATCGGACGGTCCGGTGATATAGCGCACCCGGTCCACGACAAAGCGGCGCGCCCATAACCCGGCAAGGCCGGCCAGCATGGCAAACCCGGCATAGACGCCAAAGGGCTGAGCCAGGGTCAAAACCGTTGGAACCGGCTCGATCACATAGCGCAAATGGCGGATCAGAACCAGTAGCAAAGCAGCGTGGAACAACACCGCAAGCAACCATATCCACTTGTTGGATTTAAACAGGCTGGCAAAAAAGACTATCTCCTTGCCAAGCCGAATCGGCACGCCAACCCAGGTGACCGGAGCCGGTGCAACCGGAATCTTCAGCGGCGCAGGCGTCAAGGCAAAACGCGCCACTTTCCACGCCAATCCGGCCAGTAATATCAGGCTGGCAAGATAAAAAAGCACCGCATAGATATATGTTATCGCTACATCCATATCCTCACACCTCACCCGTCACCTGCCATCACCCACGATGGCCGGTTCTCCCAATGCCCGCTGATGGAGGTTTTGATTCCCCCATCAGCCGAACATTATCTTGACTAGACGCAACCCGTCGGCTTGGGCAGACCGGCAATTTTACACGCCTGCTTGGCCGGTCCATAGGGGAACAACTCATAGAGGTATTTGTTGTTACCCTTTTCAGGACCAAACTTTTTCTTGATTGCCTTCACGAGCACACGCACCGCCGGAGCGATCTGGTATTCGTCATAATATTCGCGCAGGTAGTTGATGACATCCCAATGCTCATCGGTCATGTCAAGGTTTTCATCCTTGGCAATGATCTTGGCCAGGTCAAGAGACCATTCACCGATGTCCTCAAGATAGCCTTCTTCATCATGCTCGATCGTTTTCCCGTTTACTTCATAGGCAGCCATGTTTTCCTCCTGACTTACTGAAAATTTGTACTATTGGTTTTAAATACTTACAACCAGGATTGAACCGGTGTGTGATCGACGGTCAGATCAACAAATCCACCGTAATCAACAACCTCAACGCCTTCAATAACCTGGTCTACTCCGCGCGCTTCCAGATCCGGACCCAGAACACAAATCCTGATGTCCTTTGCCGCAGCCGAAACCTTGTCTTCAAACGGTGTATTTTTCAATGCGGCATAGACGCCATCTTCGATCAATAAAATCGCCGATCCCTTGCGCGCCATGTTCAGGGCGCTTTCAAAGGCGCCGCGTTCAAACGGTGACTTGTTAACCAGATGCAACATATCGAATTCCTTAGCTTGTCGTTTAAACCCCCGCTAGGCGGAAATTATGACATCCTGTTCTTCCATCAACTTGGCAATTTCATCGCGAGACTTGACGTGGATGGCGGGTTTTTCGGCCCAGTCATCATCCTCATCTTCATAAATCACCTCAATGAGATCGTCCTGCGTCAGGCCGCGCGCCTCCATTGACTCTTTTTCAACAAAGAGCTTGGAAATATCATAATCGCCCAACGCCTTGTAAGTGGCCGAAAAATTCTTCATGTTGACGGCCTTGGTGTCACAGCCCTTTTTCAACTGGTAAACACCATCATCCATGAAGACCAGAGTTACATCCTGATCGAAGGCAGCGGAAATCAAAACGGTTTCCAGCATTTCCAGCGCATAGATGGTGCCGTAAGGCGCCTTGCGGTTCAAGAACATGAACTTTTTCTCGACACCCGCAGTATCATATTCGGTTTGAATCTCGTCACTCATTGCAGCGTTCCCCTCAACTCCAAGATCTAATCACCAAAGGTAATCAGGCGGTCTGCCGCCATTCCGATTTCCGTCAATTGGCCAAGACCCGAAATCCGGAATCCCTCGGCCAGAACCTGATCCTTGATACCACGGCGAAGCCCGGCAGCCACGCAGACCACGAGGTCAATCTTGTGCTCTTTTGCCAGATCACCCCAGAGCTTGACGATATTGCGATCATCGGATTGGGGTTCAGAAAGCGCATTCGCGTTATAGACACCGTCATGATAGAAAAAGACGCGCAGTACCTGATGGCCTTTTTCAATAGCGGCCCTGGTGAAATGATAGGCTGTATCCGACGCCTGATGCGTGAACGGGCCTTCATTTATCAAAATGCCATACTTCATGGCTCAATAACTCCCCCTAGCAGGTTGTCAAGTTTTGCCTTTCCGGCGTGTCATTGACCCGGCGCCCTGTCCCCCCGGAACAAAGCGCCGGACCATTATCGTTCAATACCTCACAAGCGCCAGCCTGACGCCAGACCCTTAAAAACGAACCTGGGCGGAGGTGTTCAGGCTGCTGCGCCCACCACGCCAATCATCAAGGTGGTATTTGGTGAACGGCAGTTCCGTCATCTCGAAAAAGCGCGGCCAGCCGATACGATCAATCCACTCACCCATGCGTTCCCAAGGACGACCATCTTCCTTGTAAGCGGCGAGAATCTTGTTGACGACCTCGGCAACCTCGGGCCAACGCGGCGCGTTGTTCGGCAAGCCAGCAGCCACCAGCTTGTGGAATGTCGGCTTGGTGCGCGTTGACGAATGCTTGCCACCGACCCAGATGGCAATCTTTGAATGCACCGGATCATTGATCTGCATTGGCGGACATGGCGGGAAACAGGCCCCGCAACAAATGCACTTTTTCTCGTCAATCTCAAGGCTTGGACGACCATCGACCAGAGCCGGACGAATCGCCGCGACAGGACAGCGGGCAATCACGGCTGGGCGCTCGCACTGCTTGGCCACCAGATCGTGATCGATCACCGGCGGTTTCGTGTGCTGGATGTTGATCGCAATATCACCCTGACCACCGCAGTTGATCTGGCAGCATGAAGATGTGATCTTGACGCGGTTGGGCATTTCTTCCTTGATGAACTCGCTGTGGAAGTGATCCATCAGGGACTTTGCAACACCCGAAGCATCGGTGCCCGGAATATCACAATGGAGCCAACCCTGGGTATGGGAAACCATCGAGATCGAGTTTCCGGTGCCGCCAACGGGAAAACCTTCAGCGTCGAGCACAGCTATCAACTTGTCCACCAGGGCCTCATCGGTCATCATGAACTCGATGTTGTTGCGCGCCGTGAAGCGGACGTGACCATCGGAAAACTCATCGGCAATCTTGCAGAGCTTGCGGATGGTCGCCACATCCATCTGGCGCTGGGTTCCGGCCTTGACGGTCCAGACCTCGTCACCGTTGTTTGCAACATGGTGCAAAACACCGGGGCGCGGGCGATCATGCCATTTCCAGTTACCATAATTTGCCTTCAGGGCCGGATGCATGAAATCCATGGCATCGGGTACACCTGTCTCATCGGGCATGCGTGGTGGCTGTGGAGCGTTCATTTCAATTTCTCCTCGATATCTTATTCAGCAGCTTCGACAGCCTTGGCGGCCTTGCGTGCATTCCATTTTTCAACCTCCTCGTCCCAGCCATCAAGGCGGACATAGGAGCTGGTGCGCGGGTGGTTAATCATGTTGAGATCAGCCTCGATGCCTATGCCTTCAAGGAAGGCGGCAAGACCGATACGCTCGATCATCTCACCGGTGCGCTCATGCTCAAGGGCATTTTCAGCGAAGAACTCGATAACTTCCTGGGACAGCTCAACAAGCTTTTCAAAATCCTCATCCGTTTCGAGCTTCATGAAGGGAACGATCATCGAACCCATCAGGTCACCGATCTTCAGCGAACGCTTGCCGCCGATGATGATGGAGGCGCCGCGATCCTTGCCCGGCGAAAGGGCCTTGGTCAGAACATTGATGCAGTGCATGCAGCGCACACAGCTCTTGTTATCGATATCGAGCGTATCATCATCATTGATGCTCAGCGCCCGGGTCGGACACATGTTAATGACCTGATCGTTGATTTCCTTGCGGCCACGCTCGGCGATATAGGTCTTGAATGCATCCTGGTCGACCTGGATATCATCGCGCCACGTGCCGACAATGGCAAAGTCCGACCGATGGGTCGCATTGGCGCAATCATTGGCGCAGCCGGAGAACTTGAACTTCATCTTGTAGGGAAGCGAGGGCCGGTGCAGATCATCGAGATTGGCGTTGATAACCTCACGCAGGGCCCGGCCTTCATCATAGCAGGACTGCTCGCAACGCGCCGCGCCGACACAGGACATGGAGGTGCGCACATCAGCGCCGGCCCCGCCCATGTCAAAACCGAGCTTGTTAAGCTCATCAAAAGCCGGCTGAATGTTGTCGGTCGTGCAGCCCTGGAACAGGATATCACCAGACTGGCCATGCAGGCAGATCAGGCCGGAACCATACTCTTCCCAGATATCGCAGAACTTGCGCAACGTGTCCGTGTCATAATGCATACCGGCAGGCGGCATGATGCGGATGGTGTGAAATTCGGAAGATTCAGGATACTCCTCGGCAACCTCGGAGAAACGCGGAATAACGCCCGCCCCATACCCGACGACACCAGCGGTCCCGCCTTTCCAGTAGCCCTTGCGGGTATCATAGGAATGCTCAAGCTGCCCAAGCAAACTCTTCATGTAAGGGCCGTTTTTATCAGATTCGGCCAACCTTTTCAGGCCGGATACGAAACTCGGCCACGGACCGCTTTCCAGCTGATCCAACAGGGGCGTTTCAGGCATTTTTTTTGTCATGGCATCCTCTTTGCTGCGTCGTTCAAAATGATACCTGGCAAATTGGCGTCACCTGCATGTGATTGCGAGAAGAAGGATAAGACCCATTTACAAATACGATCCCTCAATCGCAAAAGAGCACGGACACCACTACCAGTCCTTATGCACAGGATATGCTCTGAAGCCGATGCTCACCCCGATGCGCCCGCTCAGGCCCTCAAAGTGATAAAAGCCGCCCCGCCCAACCGGACTTTAATGTCCTTATTTCGAGCGGATCAGGCTGCCTTACGCCGGAAACAAGCAGTTTATACCTGTTCTAAAGTTGTACCATCTCTTCCTTTTATTAACAACATCTAATATACAGAAAGAAAGGTGAGGACAAGAAAAAAATGAATCCACATTTTTCCAACTCTACTTTGGCGGCTGTTGAGCGGACCACCACCCTGACAGGTTATCATGGGGGAAAACCCGGCTCTTTGACGTCTTGCAAAGCCGGATAAGGAGGCGAGAATGAATACTGAAATTTCCCTGAATCCCTATGATCTCGATGACCTTGACGCCTATCGGCGCTGGCGGGATGTAAAGCTGGAAAATGCCCCGTCTTCAGCCAGTGAACTGGTGGTGGAAATCAAGGATCCGGAGGCTCCCAGCGCCTCTGAATTTACAGCCCTCATGACGCGTTTGCGGCGCTGCAACATGGCGCTTTATGATACTGGCGGACGCGATGTGAGCAAGTCGGCATTGCGTCATTTCGGGCAGAAATTCGGCCTCTTGCGGCTTGACGCCAACCCCTATTCCGATGAGGACGCGGTGACATCCTTGAAGGTCAAGTCCCGCGAGGACGGCGCTATCTATATCCCCTATACCTCCCGGCCCATATCCTGGCACACGGACGGGTATTACAATACGGCGGAACGGCAGGTGCGCGGTATTTTATTACACTGCGCCCAACCGGCGGCAAGGGGCGGGGAAAATGCCGTCATGGACCCGGAGATGGCCTATATTCACTTGCGCGATCTCAACCCGGACTATATTGCCGCGCTCTCGGCTGAAGACGCCATGAGCATTCCGCCCAATGAAGTGAATGATTTTATCGAGCGCGGCGAAAGTACCGGGCCGGTATTCAGCCTGCTGGAATCAGGCGCGCTGCATATGCGCTTTACCGCCCGCAAGCGGCATATCAAATGGAAAGATGACCCGCTCACCACCGAGGCCGTGGCGGCCCTGATGGCTTTTTTGAACAGTGATACACCTTATATATACCGGCACCTGATGCAAAAGGGGCAGGGCCTGATCGGGAACAATCCGCTGCATGACCGGGCGGGATTTTCAGATGAAGGCTCGGACAAGGAACCTCGCCTGCTCTACCGGGCGCGTTATCACGACCGGATTGCGGGTACGGAACTTAACGACCTGGAGGCGGCGATATGAGCGGCGGCGTTGAAAAAACCGAAACCCTGGCGGAGTATGAACTGCCCTGGAACAAGCATGTCAGCGTACAGGAAATTTCCTATGAAGGCGGCATGAGCATGTTGCGGTTGCGCATCCGCGAGGGACGGCGCTTTACCGATCTTGAACTCATGGCGGAAAATGCAACGGCTCTGGCAAAAGATCTTGAAAACTGGGCGGCCAAACAAAAATAGCGCACCGGCAACCCGGCGCGCTATTTGGCAAGAAAGCCCTTTATCCTGCCAGATCAGATATACAGGTTGATATCTGATTCCTTGGCCATTTCGATATAGGTGGCAGCGCCGCCGATATCGATACCGTCAATCATATCATCCTTTGACCATTCAAACAGATCAAGGGTCATCTGGCAGGCGATGATGTTGACATCCATTTCCACAGCCGCCTCGCGCAGATCCTCAACCGAGGCCACGCCTTTTTTCTTGATAAGATTGCGCATCATGGCCGAGGCCGCCGCATCAACGCCGGGGATCATGGAGACAATATTCGGCATGGTCATATGCATGCCCATCATGGGCATTTCCATGCCCGGATTGCCAAGGGTGGTGATTTTCAGATGATCGAGTTTTTTCTTCAGGAGCTGCAATCCGTAGAAGGTGAAAAACATGTTCACTTCCACATCCATGGCCACGGCCGTGGTGGCCAGAATGAAGGGCGGATAGGCCCAGTCCAAGGTTCCCTTGGTTACGATGATCGTCATTTTCTTGGTGTTTGAAGCGTCAGACATGTTCTTGGTTCCCTCTGTTTTTCCTGTACGGGTCAACTTTGTCCGGGCCAAAATATCACATTTTCTGCATATTAAAACAAAAACATTTTTCGGGCCTGATTTCAGTAGCTTGCCAGGGATTATCCCTGATGGGCGCTGGAAAGCCCATGAAAGCGCAAACCCCGGCCTGCATTCGGAGCTGTAAACGCATTATCGCGGTTGTTTATTGTGGCGCAGCTCCAGCCGGGGCGCCATCACCGGAAGCCAGACTGGTTTTTTTGCGAATTTGTTCTTCAATGTGATTGAACGAGCCTTTTTCATCACCGATGGCCAGAACGCGGGCGCAACGGGGATTACAATTATACGAGGCATGGTCAACACCCTTGTAGAGCCACAATGTCTGGTATTCAGGGGGCGCAACGGTAAGATTGATATTGGCGATTTCCTCGCCCGCCCCGTCGAGCGCAATCAGATTTGTGCTGCCATAGGATTTTCCGGTCAGGATCATCATGGAGCCATTGCGAATCGTAGCATCGGCAATCGCCGGGTTGCCGATAATGATCGTGCTTGCCGGGCGCTCAAGCCGCAGGATCCTGGCCTTGTCGGGCACCAGGGAGATATCCTTTGACGCAGCCTGTCCAGACGGGATTGCCATCAACATGAAAACGGCCAGAATGAAGACGGCTTTTCCAATTGCTTTTATCCCGGCCATGATATGACTTCCTTGTTCAATGACGAATATGCACAACGCTTTGCCGGCGAGTCTAACGGGGAAAAGATAAACAAAGTGCAAATATTTGCGCCAAATCGGGACGTTTATAGCGCTCGCGGCCATTCCTCGCTGGCGCTCGGGCCTCAAGCGGGCGCGGCGCTCAAGGCGCCGGGCCGCAGTCGCGGCCGTGGGAGCATGATATCGATTCCGTGAAGACTGCCTTGTGCCGGGCGGAAAGACTCGTTGCTGATTTTTGAGGCTGTGCCTTACACCTGATCGATGAAGGATTCAAGCTCGCGTTCCGGGCGGGCGCCGAAATGGCTGATGGCTTCAGCAGCCGCGAGAGCGCCGAGACGCGCGGAACGGGTCACATCAAGACCGTTGGTGTGGCCATACAAGAACCCGGCGGCAAAAAGATCTCCTGCCCCGGTGGCGTCAACAACCTCATCAACCGGGGCGGCGCCGATGATATGGGTCTCCTCGCCATTGACGACAACCGAACCGGCAGCAGACCGGGTCAACACCGCCAGTTCGCACTCGCCGCGCACTTTTTGCAAGGCAGCATCAAAGTGATCGACCTCGTAAAGCGATTTGATCTCATCTTCATTGGCCAGCAGGATATCTACTTCATCCTTGACAAGCTTGCGGAAATCTTCCCGGTGGCGGTCCACGCAAAACGGGTCAGAGAGGCTTAACGCTACCTGCCGCCCGGCCCTGTGGGCCAGGGCGGCAGCTTCGAGAAACGCCTGCTTGGCTTCTTCGGGGTCCCATAAATAGCCTTCCAGATAGGTGACTTTTGATTGCGCCACCAGTTTGGGATCGATATCGCGCGGGCCAAGCGCCGTGCTGGCGCCCAGATAAGTATTCATGGTGCGCTCGCCATCGGAGGTGACCAGAACCAGGCATCTTGCCGTGGTGGGGCCCTTGGTGGCGGCGGGGGTATCAAAATGCACCCCGATAGCGCGGATATCATGGGCGAAAATCTCGCCAAGCTGATCGTTCCTGACCCGGCCTATAAAGGCCCCGCGCCCGCCAAGGGCGGCTATTCCGGCAATGGTATTGGCCGCCGAACCGCCCGATTGTTCAACCCCCGCGCTCATCTGGGTATAAAGATTATGTGCGGTATCTTCATCAATCAGTTGCATGGTGCCCTTGACAAACCCGTGACGAGCGAGAAAGGCTTCATCGGTGCGGGCCAGCACATCGACAATGGCATTGCCGATGCCCAGAACGTCATATTTGCTATCCGGCATAATTTTCCCTTGAAAAACAGGCTCAGTTTTACGCTGGATAACAAATATAGAGCAGCAGTGACAGTCTTTTGTTTTGTCTTTTCCACTTGCAAGCCCTCCAAGTCATGCTTACCTGCAACAGGTCTTCAGTCATAATTCGCGGGCGGGGTCTTCTTGACATGTATGCATCACTTGAAAAAACCCTGGCCCAGCTTTTTTCAAAGCCTTTCCGCGCCGTATTGATCCGTTCTCTCGGGCTGACAATTGGCCTGTTCATCGCCATTGGCTTTGCCGCGGAAGGAGCCTTGAGCTATTTTACCGACATTCCCAATGAATGGCTGAGCACGCTGGCGGCTATTGCCGCCGGGCTGGGGGTGTTTTTTGGCGCGATTTTCCTCCTGGTTCCCATAACGTCGCTTTTTGCCGGGCTGTTTCTTGATGATATCGCGGCGGCGGTGGAGGCGCGGTTTTACCCGGATGATCCACCGGGACGCGAATTGCCGATCGGGCGCTCGGTGATGATTGCCCTGAAATTCACCCTGGTGGTCATCTTCGTGAATATCGGGGTCTTGTTCCTGTTGCTCGTTCCGGGGGTCAACCTGGTTATTTTTTACGTGGCCAATGGGTATCTCCTGGGACGGGAATATTTTGAGCTCGTGGCCCTGCGGCATTTTTCCTATGCCGAAACCAGAACACTTCGTGAAAGATATCGTGTGCGGGTCTTTGTCTCGGGGCTTTTGATTGCTTTCCTGGTGTCTATCCCGATTGTCAATCTGCTGACGCCGCTTTTTGCCACTGCCTTCATGGTGCACCAGTTCAAGCGAATCAGCCTTTCTCCTCACCCGGATCCTTATCTTCATACTGGCACAAATCGTTGATAATGCAGGATTGGCAATCGGGCCTGCGCGCCTTGCACACATAGCGGCCATGCAGAATCAGCCAGTGATGGGCGTGGCGCATGTATTTTTGCGGAATCCGGGCGAGCAGTTCCTTTTCCACTTCCAGGGGCGTTTTGCCCGGCGCAAGACCCGTGCGATTTCCCAGGCGGAAAATATGGGTATCCACCGCCATGACCGGCTGGCCGAACGCCACGTTCAGGATCACATTGGCGGTCTTGCGCCCGACACCGGGCAGGCTTTCCAGATCCTTGCGGTTGTCAGGGACTTCTGAATGAAACTCATTGACCAGCTTTCTTGAAAGCGCAATCACGTTTTTGGCCTTGTTGCGGTAAAGCCCGATGGTCTTGATGGCATCGCGCAAGGCCCCCTCCCCCAGCTCGATCATCTTTTCGGGCGTATCTACCCTGGCGAACAAGGATCGCGTTGCCTTGTTGACGCCCTTGTCCGTTGCCTGCGCGGAGAGCACAACGGCGACCAGAAGCGTGTAGGTGTTGACATAGTCCAACTCGCTTTCAGGCTGCGGATTTGCCCGGCTCAGGCGGGCGAACATTTCTTCGATCTCGTCAGGGGTCATTTTTCGGTGCATTTTTTTCACAATCGCTTCAAATCGCAGGTTTCGGGTGGTGAAAACAAGGCTGGATCACTAGAGTGTTTCCGGTTTTGATTCAGTCAAAATCTGGCTCTAACTCCTTGCTTTTATCGCACTTCCTATCGGAAAACCGGTTCCCACTTTTCCAGAAGCGCTCTAAGGTTTAAGCCAGATCGCCCGCAACAATAAAGAGACATGATGAAATCATTTCAAGGCGGCGTCCGGGATTATGCTCGAATCACCCGCGCCATTGCTTTCCTGGCCTCCCAGCGCCAGTCCCGGCCATCTCTGGACGAGGTGGCGGCACATATGGGGCTGAGTCCGTCTCATTTCCAGCGCCTGTTCACCCGCTGGGCCGGGATCAGCCCCAAGGCGTTTGTCCAGAGCCTGACCATGGATCATGCGCGCAAAATGCTGCGCAATGCGGAAAATGTTCTGGATACATCGTTAAAGGCCGGGCTTTCGGGGCCTTCACGTCTGCATGACC
>CAZHLV010000001.1:0-13203 GCA_964533415.1 uncultured Hyphomicrobiales bacterium | reverse complement strand
CGGTTTTCCGATAACGGGAACCGGTTTTCCGATAAGAAGAGCGGTAAGAACAGTGCGGTAAGAACAAAGAGTTGGAGCCCGGTTTTGATTCAATCAAAACCGGAAACGCTCTCTAAAGCTCCGTGTATTTCTTCGCGTTTCCCCGCGCCTTTTCCACCGGGTATTTCTCACCGTTCTTCCTGATCTTTTCTGCCGCTGCCCGATTCAGGTCAATCCCGGCGCGTTCGGCAATCAGCAGGAGGTATAAAAAAACATCGGCGCACTCCTCGCTGAGTGCGTGGTGAAAATCCGGGTCATCAATGGCCGCCTCGACCTCGGCGTCGTCCTTCCACTGGGTCAGCTCCAGCATTTCGGAGACTTCAAGGTTCAGTGACACCATGAGGTTCTTGAGGGAATGGAAGCGCTTCCAGTCGCGCTCATCGCGAAAGGCAATGAGACTTGCCGTCAGTTCATCCATGCCGGGGGAGGATTCGGACATTTGCACTCTCCTGATTATGATTCGCAAAAGCGATTATAGGCTTTGACTCGCGCCAAGACATATATTATGAAACCCTGATACATCGGGATTGAATCGGCGGCGGTTATCGGCGCGGGTTCGGCCTTGTCTGTAATGATAAAATATACAGGCTTGTCCGAACCGTGAGGGAGCGGCGGATTTGTTTCAGTCCTTTGGTTCAGTTTTATGTCGTTTCACATCACTCAAGAAGGGGGAAACGTATGCCAACTTTTGTGCACACAGACAAATGCGATGGTTGCAAGGGCGGTGAAGTCACAGCCTGCATGTACATTTGTCCGAACAATCTCATGAAGCTCGACACTGAACGCATGAAAGCGTTCAACCAGGAGCCCGACCAGTGCTGGGAATGCCAGTGCTGCGCGAAAGCCTGCCCGCAGCAGGCCATTGAAGTCCGCGCGTTTGCTGACTGGGTTCCCATGGGCGGCGCAGCGATCCCGCTTCGCACCGATAATGCCATCATGTGGACCATCAAGTTCCGCGACGGCGAAGTCAAGCGCTTCAAGTTCCCGGTTCGCACCACTCAGGTCGGATCGATCGATTGCTACGGCAACAAGCCGGAGCCGGGTGACATCAAGAGCAATTTGCTTTTCACTGAAACCGAGCTTCCCACCATCTAGGTGCGGAAAATTTGTTTTCTCGGGTCTTTTAAGTAAAGCGATCTGAGTTGGAATTGATGCGGTATGGCCTGGGGAAATGGCTGTGCCGTGATACTGGAGGAATATCTGATGGCTGAATTCGGCAATCCCGAAATCATCGAAATCGAAACAGACATCCTGCTCATTGGCGGCGGCATGGCCGCCTGCGGCGCGGCTTACGAAGCCAAGCGCTGGGCTGGTGATGATGTCAAGATCACCCTTGTGGACAAGGCGGCCATGGACCGCTCCGGCGCCGTGGCGCAGGGCCTGTCCGCGATCAATACCTATATTGGCGACAACCCGATCGAGGACTATGTCCGCATGGTTCACGCCGATCTCATGGGTATCACCCGTGATGACTTGGTCTATGACGTGGGCCGCCACGTTGACGATTCGGTCAAGCTCTTTGAAGAATGGGGCCTTCCGATCTGGAAAACCGACGAAAAGGGCGAGCGCCATGATGGTGCTGTTGGCGCCAAGAAAATGAAATCCCTGCGTGATGGCGGCAAGCCGGTGCGTTCGGGCCGCTGGCAGATCATGATTAATGGTGAAGGCTACAAGATGATCGTCGCCGAGGCCGCCAAGAAGGCCCTGGGTATGGACAACATCTACGAGCGCGTTTTCATCGTGAAGCTGCTGCTTGACAAAAACGAGGAAAACCGCATCGCCGGTGCTGTCGGCTTCTCTGTCCGCGAGCACAAGCTCTACGTGTTCAAGGCCAATGCTATCATGAACGTTTGCGGCGGCGCCGTGAACGTGTTCCGCACCCGTTCAACCGGTGAAGGCACCGGCCGCGTGTGGTACCCGGTCTGGAACGCCGGTTCCACTTACGCCATGGCCTCCCAGGTCGGCGCCGAGTGCACCATGATGGAAAACCGCTTCGTGCCGACCCGCTTCAAGGATGGGTACGGTCCGGTTGGCGCCTGGTTCTTGCTCTTCAAGTCGAAGGCCACCAACGGCTTTGGCGAGGACTACGTGGTCAAGAATGCCGAGATGCTGAAAGACTTCGCGCCTTACGATACGGCTGCGGTTGTTCCGACCTGCCTGCGTAACCACGCCATGCTGAAGGAAATGAAGGAAGGCCGCGGCCCGATCTTCATGGACACCCCGACTGCTCTGGCCAACCTTGCCGAGGTGCTTACTCCCCGTGAGCTCAAGCATCTGGAAGCGGAAGCCTGGGAAGACTTCCTCGACATGTGCATCGGTCAGGCTGGCGTCTGGGCCGGTTTGAACATCCGTCCGGAAATCAGCAAGTCCGAGCTGATGCCGACCGAGCCTTATCTGCTCGGCTCCCATTCGGGCTGCTCCGGTATCTGGGTTTCAGGTCCCGACGATCTGAGCGAAACTCCCGATCACTACCATTGGGGTTACAACCGCATGACCACGGTCAACGGTCTGTTCACCGCCGGTGACGGTGTTGGCGCTTCGGGTCACAAGTTCTCCTCCGGCTCCCATGCCGAGGGGCGTATCTGCGGCAAGAACATGGTGCGCTTCGTGCAGGATCACGCCGACTTCAAGCCCGAGCTTGATGGTGATATCAAGGAGATCACGGAAGAGATCTACAAGCCTGTGCGCAACTACTTCGAGCACAAGGACAAAACCACCGCCGAGGACATCAACCCGTTCTACATCACGCCGAAGATGTTCCAGGCCCGCCTGCAGAAGATCATGGACGAGTATGTGGCCGGTGTGGCGACCTACTACCAGACCAATGGCATCATGCTGGAAGAGGGTCAGAAATATCTTGACCTGTTGAAGGAAGATAGCGTCAACCTGCGTGCCAAAGACCTGCACGAGTTGATGCGCGCCTGGGAAAACTTCCACCGCGTCTGGGCCGCCGAGCTTCACCTGCGTCACATCCAGTTCCGCACCGAAACCCGCTATCCGGGCTTCTACTACCGTGCGGACTTCCCGGATCTGAACGAGGAAGAATGGCATTGCTTCGTGAACTCGCATCACGATCCCAAGACCGGCGAGTGGACCATGAAGAAGGTTCCGTGGAAAGCCCTGGTCGATCACGGCCACTAGGCTGTGCCACGAGGGTTTACGCCTTCGATAAGACAAGAACGAAGAAAGGCGCTGTCATCCGGCAGCGCCTTTCGCCTTAAGCGTAGTAGTGTTATGAAGCATGAAGGGCAAACCCCGGACAAGGCCCTGGCCCTGCCGGGCACGAAATAGAGCAGATTTGCAGGACAAGAGGGTAAGCATGTCGGATCAGGACAACAACCAAGCCGAAGAAAATGAACCAAAAACGCTCAAGGAAGCCCTTGAGCGTGAAGAAGCTGAAAAACGCGATGCGCTTTCCAGCAATGTGGAAGCCACCGTTTTTGAAGGCGTCCGCACGGAAAAGGGTGATCCGGTTGTGCCTGTTAAAATGGGCCCCAAGGACATGTTCAATTTCCGCTGTCACAAGGGGGTTTCGTGCTGGAACGAATGTTGCCACGGCGCTGATATCACGCTGACCCCCTATGATATCCTGAAACTGGCCGAGCATTTCAAGATCCGCCCGGCCCAGTTTGTCGCCACCTATGCGGTTCCCGCCTTTCATGAAGGCTCGAATCTGCCCGTGGCCAAGCTTGTTATGACCGGCAAGGAAGGCGATGGTCCCTGCGTGTTCATGGACAAGGAGACAGGCTGCACGGTTTACGGCGCCCGCCCCGCCACCTGCCGCTATTATCCACTGGGCCTTGGCGCGGTCAAATTCAAGGGCCACAAGGAACGCGAAGACATGCATTTCCTGGTGCGTGAGGAGCATTGCAAGGGCCATGACGAGGAAAACCTGCAAAGCGTTGATGCCTACCGCAAGGAGCAGGGCGTTGAGCCTTATGACCTGCTCAACGAGCGCTGGATTGATATCCTGATGAAAATGGCGTCCTGGCGTTCCATGGGCGGGCCTGAAGGCAAGGATGTTCCCAAGCAGACCAAGCAGATGTTTTACATGATCTGCACCGATATCGACCGTTTCCGCTCCTTTGTTTTCGACACCAGGTTTCTCGATACCTACGAGATTGACGATGACATGATCGAAAGCTTGAAATTCAACGACGAAACCCTGCTCCAGCTCGGTTTCGACTGGATGCTGACCATCATGTTTAACGAGCCTCGCCTGATAATGAAGGAGGCAGTTTTGCAAAAATCCATCGTCAAGGCCCGCGATGAAATGGGCATCAGCGGCGACAAGGAATAAACCGGACCGGGCATTAACGGGCTTGAAGTCCATCCTTCTTTTTCAAAACAAAAGGGTGCTGGTTATATCCCTTCCCTGTGCGTTTTTGCACCAGTGCGCGAAGTCGCAAAAAGTGATAGACTTGCCCTTTAACAGGGAGAAGTTTCATGCGTTATCTTGTGGGTTTTCTGGCTGTTGTCCTGTTTGCCTTGTCCGTGCCGCTTGGCGTTCGCGCCCAGTCCTTGCAGGGGATGTCCTGCTATGATCTGTGGTTTGAGCGTAACCAGATCTTTGCCCGCAACGGCTATTGCTTCAAGACCCGCAAGGCCCGCGCCGTGTTCGGGGCGGGCTGCTTTGCCCCCTATGGCCGCCTGTCGCGCGCCGAGCAGCGCCGGGTGGATGATATTCGCATGCAAGAGCGCTTTAGCGGTTGCCGTCAGGGTGTTGGCCCTGCTCGCCCTCAACCTTTGCCAGCGCCAGCTCCAGGCATGGGGGGGATGAGCTGCAATGATCTGTGGTATGCCCGCAACGCGATCTATGCCCGCAACGGTCATTGTTTCAAGACCCGGCGCGGACGCGCCGCCTTTGGGCGAAACTGTTTTGCCCCCTATGGCCGCCTGGGCCGGGCTGACCAGCGTGAGGTTAACCGCATTCAGGCCCAGGAACGGCGCATGGGCTGCCGCTGATTTTGCCGTTCCCGATTTTCACTGAAGCGCGCCGCCCGGGAGTTCCGGGCGGGGGGCTCATGTTTTTTGTTCCGGCATATTCCATGGCACCCCCTCATGTCCGCCGCAATCGCGCTCGGCTCGCCTGGCGCTCTCGGGCAACAGCTTTTCGGTCTTGGAATGCCAGCTTGAATTGACCGTATAAAGTCCTTCCTTTTCCCCGTCGCGGGCAAAATGCAGCACCGCAAGGGCGTGGCGCTTGCGGTTGCCGGTATATTCCAGCAGCAATTCATGGCATGGCCCGTTCTTGCGTGGCCGCATGTCCTGGATTCCCTTGGCAAGGTTTTCCGCCACCTCGATTTGCAGCAAGACCCAGTCAATCAGCTCCATTTCGTCAATATCACGAATGATATCAAGCGCATCGCGCCATTGATCGGCCCGTGACCGGCTGGTTTTGAGGCGGAACGGGTGATCGTGGATAATCTTGTGGATGAGTTGCCATTTATGGAACTCGAATTCTGCCCGCGCACATATATCCCCCTGGCTCTGCGGGGCGGGTGCTGTTTGCATCAATTCGCGAAACTTGCGGATTTGCTGGCGGCTCAGGGAAGGTATAGGCTTGCGCATGATTCGTCTCGGATCAGCTAAACGATGTTAACAATATAATGATTCCAGGGCTGTTCGATAAGGGGCGGTGGGGCAATCGCGTGGAAGTTATCATGTCACTTGAACAAGAAAGCAGCGCAATACAGATCACGACCCGGGGCGAGGGGGCTTATGAATTTACCGCCCAATTGCGCAACTGGTTAAGTTCAATCCGGGCCGATGAAGGGCTTCTCACCCTGTTCATTCGCCACACTTCCGCCTCGTTGACCATTCAGGAAAATGCCGACCCCGATGTCCGCCATGACCTTGTGGAGGCCCTGTCTCGCCTGGCGCCGCAAAACGCGCCCTACCGCCATGTAATGGAAGGTCCCGATGACATGCCGGCCCATATAAAATCAGCGATAACCGGGGTCAGCCTGACCATCCCGGTGCGCCGCGGTGCACCGGTTCTGGGAACCTGGCAAGGCGTTTACGTGCTGGAACACCGCCAGCGCCCCCATCAGCGCCAAGTGGCGCTGCATTTTCTGGGAACACGGACCCGAGGAGATTGACCTGACAGGCTTTACCGCGATGAGCGAACGGGGAAACCGCGCCGCTCCCACGCGGTCATGCCGCCTTCGAGCTGCTTGACATCCCTGTACCCGGCCAGTTGCAAGAGCCGGACCGCCGGAATGGAACGATGCGCCGAGCGGCAGATTGCGTAAACGGGCTGGGATTTGTCAAAGGGCAGGGCCTTTATTTGTGCTTTCAACGCGCCGATCGGCACATTCAGGCTATTCTTGATATGTCCCTGATTCCATTCCTGCACGGTCCGCACGTCAAGGAGCTGTGGCGCTTTGCGGCTGCGCTTGTTGACAACACGCGCCAGCTCTTCGGCATTGAGCTCGGGAACCGAACCAAAGGGCAGCCACCAGAAATATTTGGTCATGAAGTCAGTCATGGAAAAATACCCTCAAAGCTTTGTATTATTATGCTTCAAATGGCGTAAAAGCCGGAAAATTTCAATAACCAAAACGCATCCTCAAGATTATTCTTGATGTTTCGCAAGCATTTGGCGGGGGATTTGTCTATTCCGCCAGTCTCCGCTATTGTGCGGGCAAGGTGCCATACCGTATAAGAACGCATCATCAGGCAGGGGGCCGCCCATGACGAGCTACCATTTTATCATTGTTGACGACCATCCCTTGTTTCGCGATGCGTTGCGCCTTTCCCTGTCGGGCATGTTTGAAGGGCTGGAGATCGGCGAGGCGGTTGGCCTTGATGACGTGGTCGGCAAGCTCAATGCCCGGCCTGAAACCGACCTTGTTCTGCTCGATCTTTACATGCCCGGCGTTCAGGGCTTTTCCGGTCTCATGTATCTGCGGGCGCAATTTCCCGATGTCCCGGTGGTCATTGTTTCGGCCAATGAAGACCCCCAGGTCATGCGCCGCTCCATGGATTTCGGCGCTTCGGGCTATATTCCCAAGTCTCTCGGCGTTGACGAGATCCGCTCGGCGGTCAAGCAGGTGCTCGATGGCCAGATCTGGACTCCGCCCGATCTTGATCTTTCCGTTGAGCAGCCTTCAGAAGATATCGAGATCGCGGCGCGCTTCGCCACCTTGACCCCGCAGCAGGTGCGCGTGCTGATGATGCTCAGCCAGGGCTTGCTGAACAAGCAGATCGCCTATGAGCTTTCAGTCTCCGAGGCCACCGTCAAGGCGCATGTCTCGGCGATCTTGCAAAAGCTCGGGGTCGACAGCCGTACCCAGGCCGTTATCGCTGCCCACCGCATTGGCTCGGGCCAATGGCAGGGGCTGACCGGCGAGTGAATCCAGGAGCGTTTGCCATTATTCTGGTTTTGCGTTATGCTGTAATACATACAAACGCAAAAGAGGCCGCCGCGTGACCAAGGAAACCATCACTTTTCGCACCGAAGATAAAAAGCGCATTGCCCTTGATGAAGTGGCCGAGGCGCTCGACCGTGACCGCTCCTTTGTGCTCAATCAGGCCATAGACAACTATCTTGATATTTACAACTGGCAGGTGGGGCATATCCGCGAGGGGCGCCGCCAGGCGCGCAAGGGCGAATTTGTCTCCGCCTCGGCCTGGAACAAAGCCGTCCGGCAGCGCTGATGAAACTGCGTTACACAGAGCAGGCCAGGAAGGACATGGATTCCCTTTACCAATACGTGGCCCGCGAAGATCCCAATGCGGCCCAAGGGGTCGTGGAGCGCATGGCGGCGATGATTGAGCACTTGCCCCAACATCCGGCGCTGGGCCTGCGTGGCCGCCTGCCCGAGGTTCTTGAACTGGTGATTCCCAATCTTCCCTTTGTCGTGGTCTATGAATTGAGCAAAAAAACCATTGATATTCTTGCCATTATCCATAAATCCCGCCGCTGGCCAGATCAGCTTTAAACGCTCAGGTTATTCCGCCGCGACCTGCTGCAACCGGGTCTGCGACATCAAGGCGCGCAAGGCGGCTGGTTTGAGGGGTTTGTTCAATATCGGCACCAGGGTATCCCGGGCCAGGTTTTGCAGATCGCTGGAGCGGTCTGCCGTAATCAGGATGGCCGGAATATCCGCCCCGACAAGTTTGCGTATTGAACGGATGGCCTCAATGCCGGTGCTGTCATCAAGGTGATAATCCACCAGCAGCATTTCCGGAACCTCCGTCTTGGGGAGTCCTTTTATGAGGGTTTTGGCCGCCTTGGGCGAAGCGGCAAGTCGCGCCTGGCAGCCCCAGCCTTCGAGCAGGGACTTCATGCCATCAAGGATATCGGGCTCGTTGTCGATGCAAAGAACTCGCAGCCCGGTCATTTGCAGGCGTGAGATCTTGCCGGTATTTTCAGCCGGCTTGTCAACCGCCTTCAGCTTGGCCATCGGGGCGCTTAGGCTGAACACGCTGCCCGATTCTGAGCCTGAACGCAGGTGTAACTGGTGCCCCAGGACCTTGACAATACGCTCCACGATGGAAAGCCCGAGCCCAAGTCCCCGCTCACCTGATTCCCTGGTATTGAGACGTTTGAATTCCTGAAAAATCAGTTTTTGCTTGGAGCGCGGAATCCCCGGTCCGCTGTCATGCACCTCTATTGACACCTCGCCGCCGCGCCGCCTGCACCCCATGACAACCCGCCCCTGGTCGGTATATTTGATGGCGTTGGAAAGCAGGTTCTGCAATACCCGCCTGAGCAGGATGCGGTCGGAAAAAACCGCGAGCGAACAGGGTATGACATGCAACTCCAGGCCTTTTTCATTGGCTATGGGCGTAAATTCCACCGCCAGCTGGGAAAAGATATCGGAGAGCGAAACGGGGCGCAAATCAGGCTTCAAGGCCCCGGCGTCGATCCGGGCGATATCGAGCAGGGTGCTCATGATTTCCTCAACCGCCTCCAGTGATATATCGATATTGAGCATCAGCCGGTGCTCTTCGCAATCTTCCTTGCAGCGCTCCACCAGAGAAGATGTATAAAGCCGCGCCGCATTGAGGGGCTGAAGAATGTCGTGCCCCGCCGCGGCCAGAAACCGGGTCTTGCTTTCATTGGCTTCTTCAGCCTCGCGGCGCGCTTTTTCAAATTGCCGGTTCAGCAAGGTCAGCTCCGAGGTGCGGTCCCGCACCCGGCTTTCCAGCGTGATATTGGCTCGCTCCAGCGCCCTAGAGGCCATCACGTTTTCGGTCATGTCCGAGATGGTCAGGACCAGCCCGCCATCGGGCACCGCATCGGTGCGAAACTCCAGCACCCTTCCCGTTGAGGCCAGGGCGCGTTGAAAAGGTTTCATCTGCTTGACAATGACATCGATCAGCCGCGCGGTTTCATCAATAACGGAAGTCCCTGAGATATCACCATTGTGAGCTATATGGCGGATGATCTCGTCCAGCGGCATGCCGACCCGCCCCATTCGCGCCGGAAGGTCAAGATGGGTGCGAAATTGCTGGTTCCAGCACACAAGCTGCATATCCTTGTCAAACACCCCCAGCCCCTGCTGCACATGATCCAGCGCCGATTGCAGCAGGTCCCGGTTATACTGGATCGCCTCGGAGGCATCATCAAGCAGTCGCATGGCCCCCTTCATGCCGTCATTCTCGCGCCCCAGCATCAAGGTCATTACCAGCCGCGAGGATGCCGCGCCCACGGCGCTGGCCAGCAGGTTTTCGGTAAATTTCAAGGCTCTTAAATCCGCTGGATCATCATCCCCCAGGCTCACATCGCGGCTCAACTCGTATTCACGGAAAGAACGCTCCGTGCGGGCATCTCCCAGATAGCGCGCCACCGCTTGCTTGAGGTGGCCAACCGTAATCCCGGCCCGCCCGATTCCGACCCCCTTGGGCGTAAAGGTAATCTCACCGGATGAAAACACCATTGCCTGCAAACGTTCGATCGGTTGCTGGGTGCTGCTTAAGGAAACAGCCACATAGGCAAACAGGTTGATTGCCAGCGACCAAAGCACGCCATGCGAAAGCGGGTGCAGGTCAAGGCCAAACAGCATTTGCGGGCGCAGGAAAGCCAACCCCAATGGGCCATCCGTCAATATGTTCTCCGCAATCCAGCCCGATTCTACAAAAGAGGGCAGCAGCAGCGTGTAGGCCCACATCAAAAAGCCCGCCAAAATGCCCGCCGTGGCCCCGCGTGCCGTGGCCCGTTTCCAGAACAGCCCGCCAAAAAATGCCGGGCCAAATTGCGCGATCGCGGCAAAGGACATCAGGCCGATAGAGGCCAGCGGGAAGGCATCTCCCACCATGGAGACGTAGATATAGGCAAAGAACAAGATCAGGATAATGGCGCTGCGGCGGATATTGAGTAGCAGCGGCCCCATGTCCTCGCGGTTCCCCAGGGCGAGCTGGCGGTGCAGGATCATCGGCACCACGAGGTTGTTGCACGCCATGATGCTGAGCGCCACCGCCCCCACGATCACCATGGCGGTGGCCGCTGAAAGCCCGCCCAGAAAGGCAATCAGCGTAATCACCGGCGCTTCCATTTTCATCGGCAGGGCGAGCACGAACAAATCCGCATCCACCGATTTTTCGCCAAAGGTCAGCAGGCCCGCCACCGCGATCGGGATCACGAACAGGTTGATCGCCACCAGGTAGAGCGGAAATAGCCAAGCGGCTTTTTTCGTGTCGTCCTCATGGGGGTTTTCCACGATCCCCACATGGAACTGGCGCGGCAGCATGATGATCGCGAAGGTGGACAGCACCATGATGCTGAGCCATGACGAGGTGTTGAAATTGCCGCTGAACCGGGTCGAGATTTCCGGGTGCTTCGTGACAATCTCCATCAGCCCGCCAAGTCCGCCCAATGTGCCAAAGGTAATGAAAATGCCAACTGTCAGGAACGCCAGCAGCTTGACGATGGATTCGGTTGCAATTGCCAGCATCAACCCGTTTTGATGTTCGGTGGCGTCAATATGGCGGGTGCCGAACAAGATGGCGAACGCCGCCATCAGGCAGGCGATCAGCAAGGCGGTATCGAACGGAAAATTCATCGCTGCCCCCGCCGGGGCGCCGATCAGCGTATCCACCGATGTGGACATGGATTTGAGCTGCAAGGAAATATAAGGCACCGTGCCGATAATCGCGATTACCGTCACGATAGCGGCCAGAAGCTCGCTCTTGCCATAGCGCGCCGCGATAAAGTCGGCAATCGAGGTGATGTTCTGGGATTTGCTCACCCGGATAATGCGCCGCAGC
Organism: uncultured Hyphomicrobiales bacterium; assembly: GCA_964533415.1. GTDB lineage: Bacteria > Pseudomonadota > Alphaproteobacteria > Rhizobiales > BM303 > BM303. Next base: position 1,947 of record CAZHLV010000001.1, on the reverse strand, counting down.
AATGGCGCCCCGATGCTGAAGACAAGAATCGGCCCCAGATAGACGGGAAGAAATTCAAACCCCTTGGTGGCCGCCAGCCCGACCGAACCGAAGAACGTCCAGGAAGTGCAATAGACCCCAAGGGTGAGCGCATAGAGAACCGGCCGTTTAAGGGAAATTTTCCCTTGCCGCGCCAGCCGGTCGCCATAAGCCGCGATGGCAAACAAAACCCCGAAATAGGCCAGCGCCACCAGCGCAATGGTCCAGCCCCCCAGCATCTAGCGTTCTTTTCCCGGGCGGGGGGTGATGCTGATATGTTTTGCTGGCATTGGTCCGGTTTTGCAACTTGTAGGTTTGATATTAGAGCATACCGTGTCGCTCCGGTCAGGGTTTGAACCAGCCCGGAAACCCACGAGGCAGGTCAAGTTTAGCCGGTTTTACCCGAAGCGTCGAATCTGGGTTGCAATTTATATTTCCCTTTCATATACAAAAATATCAGCAAGCAAATGGAGGCGAGCATGTTCAAGGAATTTAAAGATTTTGCCATGAAAGGCAATGTGATCGACATGGCAGTCGGTATTATTATTGGCGGTGCATTTGGGACAATTGTAAAATCACTGGTAAACGATATCCTGATGCCCCCCATAGGCCTGCTCATGGGTGGGATTGATTTCACCAATATTTTTACAACCTTGAAAGGTGAGCCGGCAGCAACCCTTGCCGCCGCCAAAAAAGCCGGTGCGGTTACCATCAACTGGGGGGTTTTTATCAATGCAACCATCAGTTTCATAATCGTTGCATTCGCCCTCTTCTTGCTGATAAAAGGCGTGAATGCCGCCAAGCGCAAGGAAGAAGAGGCCCCCGCCAAGCCTGCCGGCCCCCCGGCCCAAGAAGTCCTTCTGCGCGAAATCCGCGATTTACTGAAAGACAAGTAACCCCTTCCAAATCCCTGTTAGCCCCCCTGACCGGCAATCGGGGCCCGGTCAGGGGGTCCAGTGGGGGCGGATGGCTTTGTCATCGAGTATGGAAAAGGTATCGCCAAGCTGGTCGTGAGAATGCTGCCGTTCCCAAAAGGGGAAAACCGCGCAGGAAATCGGACCGCTTTTCACCGAATTTGGCAATTTCCACCCGGATGTCCGCGCCGCAATGCCCCTTTTGGGCTTGCACATATGCCGCGCATGCGTATATTACCCGCGGATTACTTAACATGGAGAGGTGGCCGAGTGGTCGAAGGCGCACGCCTGGAAAGTGTGTAGGCGGGTAACCGTCTCGAGGGTTCGAATCCCTCTCTCTCCGCCATTCACAATACCCCCCCATTTGCATAACACGCTGTAATAACTTAGTATTTTCATACTGCCACTCATTTTACTTGCAAGAACCGCCAAAATTTGCGAAACAATTTGTGTAACATTTTGCGAAACAGGTTTTGGTATGGGTATTTCCCGGCGAGGCAAAAAAGGGCTTTATCAGCATTTCAGGCGCGTACCCAAAAGGTATCAATCGCTGGAAAGGCGCACACTCATCAGAACAGCCCTTCACACAACCGATGAGAATCTTGCCCGGCATAAGGCTGCAGAAATAGAAACCTTGCAAGATCAGCAATGGGAATCCTTGTTGGCCGGAAGAGCACGGGAAGCGGAGCGTTTTTATGACAAATTGCGGGAAGTTGCGGCTTTTCACGGAGTAACCTACATCCCGGCAAAAGACACTTCCCAATTACCAATCAGCCACCTGCTTGAGCGGGTAGAAAAATCAAAGCAAGAAGAAGCCGTGGCCGATGCACTGCTGGGAGCCGCTTCAGTCCCGAAACTTCAGCTATCCAGTTTGTTTCAAACCTATGAGACTTTAATTGCCGACCGGTTGCAGGAGAAAAGCCCCGATCAATTGCGCCGCTGGCGAGCACCACGCCAAAAATCCATAAAAAATTTGATGCGGGTCACTGGCGATTTGCCCATAGAAGAAATTTCA